>CALKXC010000359.1 GCA_938004025.1 uncultured Leucothrix sp.
GCCCTTTGTCTAGCTGCTCTCTAGACACACCGATGGCTTGTAAAAAGTTATCATTAAGACCCCGCATTACCTGCATGGTACGTAGCTTTGCAGAGTTCTCACCCACCTGAAACAAAGCCGCTGCTATCTTCTCAAACACACTCATTTTAAAACCCTCTTCAAGGTCAAAGTTAATTTCAATAAAGCTATGATGAGGCCATTAATTCAAAAATAAAATTCGAGTGTATAGTATTTTTTATTCGAAAAAACCTTAAAAAAATTCGACCATTTAAGAATCCGCTACAAAAAAACATATCACTCAGCATCACAACCCTAAAAATATTCACAACCACTAATCACCCAACAAATCGCTCATATATTCAAAGCTATTGCTCATCTGGCATATCATTCGCAGCGCCTTTAGCTCGGCACGAGCGTGAAGCGAAGAAGGATATGCCAGATGAGCAATAGCACCCCAAACCCCAATATCCTATACTCAGCACTCAAAGCAAAAGGACCTCCGTTCATGTACGAACGCAAACCCAAGCAGGTATTACAGTCACCACTCCCGATGCGTGACGGTGTATCAGCAAGCCGCACTTGGCTTCCAAAATGCGGCAGCTATAAAAACATGACGGAAACTTACGGACACTGGGATACGATTCTAGATTTCTTGATCGAGCGATTCCCTTTTATGCCAAAGGAGCTTTTCCTTGAACGCATGGCCCGGGGCGATATCGTCAATCAAGATGGCACCCCGTTTCGACAAGATTCTCCTTATGTAGCAGAGACTTACCTGTTCTACTACCGTGAAGTGCCTGATGAACCGGTGATTCCATTTTATGAGGAGATTATTTATGAAGATGAGCACATCATAGTCGTCGATAAGCCCCATTTTATTCCAGTGACTCCAACAGGCCGTCATGTTAAAGAAAGTTTGCTTACGCGATTGAAACATCGCTATCAAAGCGAGACCATTAGTCCGATTCATCGACTCGATCGTGAGACGGCTGGGGTGATGCTGTTTAGTCGTGATAAAGACTATCGTAGTGCCTACCAAAATCTCTTTCAGAACAGGGATGTACGCAAAACCTATGAAGCAATAGCGGGGTTTTCGAATCATCAGTTTCCGCTCACTCATCGCAGTAAAATGGTAAAAAGTGACAAGGCTTTTTTTATTATGGAGGAAGTTGACGGGGAACCTAATTCAGAAACCCATATCGAAGTGATTGAAACCAGTGGCGAATTAGTACGCTATCGACTAAAACCAGTCAGTGGCAAGCAGCATCAGTTAAGGGTTCATTTAATGGCGTTGGGCACGCCTATTTTGAATGACCCTTTTTATCCCGATCTGCTACCGAAAGATCGCTGTGATGATTACTCGAAACCGCTGCAGTTACTCGCTAAATCAATTGAGTTTACCGACCCATTTTCAGGTGAAACTCGGTTTTTTGAAACGACTCGCTCGCTACCGTTTAATGTTTCCGATTAAGCCAGCATCCGGCCGTCGGAAAGTAGACTTACCTCAAAAAAATAAAATAAAGGAAACAGGGGAATATGATGATTCGACGATATTTATTGGCTTTAATTTGTGTATTTACACTCAGCAGCCAGGCGCAAGCCAATGCACTATCCAGTTTTTCTGCATTAAAAAATGCGGGTTTGCTCGTGGTAGACACCCAAGGACAACAGCTGTTAGCTGACAATAACCAGCGTGCGTTTATCCCCGCTTCTACCACCAAAATCGTCACTGCATGGTTAGCACTTTACCGCTGGGGCGAAAATCATCGCTTCGCAACTAATTTCTATTTCGACCCTTCTAGAAACACACTAATAGTCAAAGGTAGTGGAGATCCATTTCTTGTTTCTGAAGAGATATTACTGATTGCTCAGCAACTTCAACAACGAGGTGTCAGCCGTGTAGACACTCTTGTTCTTGATGGTAGTGCTTTTTCTAGCGGCTTGGTATTGCCAGGAACAGGTAGAACCAACAACCCTTATGACGCTGTGCCTTCGGCGATTGCTGCAAATTTTAATACGGTCAATTTAAAGCGCGTAAAGCGTCGCATTCGCTCAGCAGAGGCACAAACGCCACTAACCCCAATTGCAAAGGGTATGTATAAAGGTATAAAGAAGAAGAAATTACGCGTTAATTTGGGTCGCGACCCACGTAAAGCCGAGCATTATTTTGGTGAACTTCTACTCGCGATGCTCGAAAAACAAGGCGTTAGCGTGGGTAACAGCCAAATCGTGCAGGGCCTCGCACCACCACAAGCACCATTTTATACACACCAAAACTCTAAAACGCTTGGCGAGATGATTCGCCCAATGATGAAGTATTCGACTAACTTTATCGCCAATCAGCTTGTGCTAATGATGGCTCAGCAGCAGTTCCAACGCCCTGCTAATGCAAGAGATGTTCAGGCCTATATGCAAGACAATCTTGAAGCTCACTTCAACTGGAATAACGTTGTTTTTCAAGAGGGGGCTGGTTTATCACGAAAAAACCGGATCTCACCAAGGCAATTGGTTGAGTTACTGCAGAAGTTTACTGAGTACCGTCACCTGTTGCCAGAAGTTGAGCCAGGGGTCTTTGCAAAGTCTGGAACGCTTAACAAAGTCAGCACATTGGCAGGTTATATCGTTGACGGTAATGAATGGAAGCCATTTGCCCTCATGATGAATCAAGCCGTTCCTTATAAGCTAAGAAACCGTATCGCAAAAGAGCTAAGACGAACGCTTTAAATGGAGATACACTGCCTGCTTAAATTAGCAGGCAGTGACTCCAATGAGCAATTCACCCCAAAGCAACTCCAATACTAGCCCGATTCAACTTAAAGACTTGCTGCTGTTCATTTTGCTGGCCTCAATCTGGGGCGCATCGTTTATGTTCACGCGAGTCAGCTCTCCTGAGTTTGGAGCATTCGCTTTCGCCAGCCTTCGGCTCGGTATTGCCGCTATCGTGTTATTCCCTATCTTAATGATGGCGGGCAACTGGCAATTCCTACTTAAGGATTGGAAACTAATCATTTTCATTTCCATCTTTAATTCTGCCATGCCTTTTGTCATGTTTGCTTACGCCACACTCACGCTTGAAGCAGGGATTACATCGGTACTCAACTCCTTCGTTCCGATGCTCTCAGGATTGATTGCTCACTTGTATTTTAAAGATAAGTTAAGCCGCAGCCAGCAAGCAGGTCTTGTGATTGGCATCATTGGTGTGGGTGTCTTAATGATGGATAAAATGGGTGGTGGCAACAACGCCCTCCTTCCTTTGATAGCTTGCTTATCAGCCTGCCTTAGTTATGCGGTGAGCGCCAACATCACGAAGCGCAAGCTCAGCCACGTCCCGCCCAAAGTGTTAGCAGCCAGCACGATGTTAGTGGCGGGTTTATTATTAGTGCCATTTGGCATAATAACTTGGCCAGAAACAATGCCCAGCTTAACAGCGTGGAGTGCGGTGGTTGCCGTCGCGGTAATATCAACTGCGTTAGCCTATCTTATCTTTTTTGAGCTAATCAAAAATATCGGCCCCACAAGGACAGTCAGCGTGACTCTACTCATTCCAATCTTTGGCATTTTCTGGGGCGCACTCCTACTAGATGAATCCATTACCTGGTCAATTATTATAGGGACTTTAATCATTATCACGGGAGCCTATTTATCTTTGTCGCTTAAATTGCCCAGTCGTCGGAGATAAAACCATATTAAGCTAACTTAAGGTTTCAGCTGCCTAAACTGGCTTTACTGGGCCTATAAAAACAATAAAAAATCGCATGATAATAATTAATAAAAATAACATGCTCATCGGTATGATTAGTGCGCTAATGATATTAATGATCTGCTCAATCTCTGGAAAAACCTTTGCCCTTGAACAGGTGGCAAATCAGCCTCATTTAACCGCTGAAGAGCAGCAATGGATTGCCGATCACCCCAATATTAAACTTCATGTGCCTAACCAAACACTACTTCAGCGTAGTACTGCGATCATAATAAGCTTAGTGATTCTGATCATTTCGATCCTGGCATCTTTCTGGATTTTAACGCTCTACCGAGCCAAGGAAAGCTTGAGAGTGAGCGAAGCGAAGATTCGCCAGCAAGCTAATTTTGACTCCTTAACGGGCCTTTATAATCGACACAAATTTTATGAAATCCTCAACGAGGAAATTGATCACGCTCGCGACCGCAAGCAAACCTTTGCTTTGCTCTTCCTTGACCTCGATGAATTTAAAGAAGTTAATGACACGCTAGGCCATGGTGTAGGTGATGCCCTACTTCGTCGTGTCGCCAACCGCTTGCGCAATCGAGTCCGTTCTCGCGATGTTGTTGCACGACTCGGTGGTGATGAATTTACGATTATTATTAACAATGTTAAAAAACAAGAAGACTTAGCC
>CALKXC010000360.1 GCA_938004025.1 uncultured Leucothrix sp.
GTCATCAACGAACATTGATATAACAGCCCCACCTCAGAGTGGGGCTGGAATTTATAAGCGCCTAGCAGGCTACTCACTAAAGCACTGGCGTTACCTTCTGATTGCACTTTCTGGTTTAGTGATTAATGCATTAACCCAACCGATGTTTGCAGCTTATCTGCAGCCTTTGCTTGATGGAACTTTCATGGAGAAGGATCCAGAAATAATTCGTTGGGCACCTTTTGCATTATTGTTTATATTTCTCGTCCGCGGTGTATCGGGTTTTCTGTCTGGTTACTTCATGTCTTGGGTTGGGCGTAAAGTAGTGACCGAGCTTCGTGAACAAATATTCTCACGTTTAATCCATTTACCAATTGGTTACTACGATCGTAATAACTCCGGTCAGGTCATTACCAAACTTATTTATCACGTAGAACAAGTCGCTAGTGCTGCAACGGGTGGGTTAACCGTGCTAGTTCAAGACCTTGCGGCAATCATTGGATTGTTGGGTTTGATGATGTATTACAGTTGGGAGTTAACCTGCATTGTATTGTTAACAGGGCCATTAATTGCTTTAATCATTCGTTATGTATCTAAACGTTTTCGCCGATTCAGCCATCAGATTCAAGAGTCTACGGGTGAAGTGACGCAGATTAGTAGCGAAGTGATTCAGGCGACCCGTGAAGTTAGAATCTTCGGTGCGACTGATTTTGAAAAAGATCGATTTGCTGAAGTCAATGAGCGCAATCGCGTTTCATTCATGAAGCGTATATTGACTGAAAGGCTCAGTATGCCCATAGTCCATTTTATTGTTGCTGTAGCACTTTCAATTATTATTTATGTGGCTACACAAGGTGATTTGTTAGAGCGCTTCAGCCCCGGAACTTTCATGTCCTTTATGGCAGCTATGATGCTGTTGTTTGATCCAGTTAAACGCCTTACATCGATTAGCGCGACGCTACAGGCAGGAATTGCTGCGGGTGAAAGTATTTTCGCTGTTATTGATGCCGATGTGGAAAAAGATGAAGGCTCACACACGTCGTCGCGTGCTAAGGGGGATATGAGTTTCAAACATGTGTCCTTTACCTATGATAGGTCAGAGCCGGTCTTACAAGATATTAATTTTACGGTCAAAGCCGGTGAGAAAATTGCACTGGTTGGAAAGTCTGGAAGTGGAAAGACAACACTGGTTAATCTGCTGCCTCGTTTTTATGATTATAAAGGCGGTGATATAACATTGGATGGAGTGTCACTCAACGATTACAAACTCTCAAACTTAAGGCAACAGTTTGCCTATGTCGGGCAAAATATCACTCTGTTTAACGACACAGTTAGAAACAATATTGCCTATGGTGTATTGAGAGGGATAAGCGAAGAAAAAATCAATGATGCAGCGAAAGCGGCTTATGCAATGGAATTTATTGAGCAGATGCCACAAGGGCTGGATACTATCATTGGCGAAAATGGCACGATGTTGTCAGGTGGTCAAAAGCAGCGCTTAGCTATCGCCAGAGCTATTTTGGCAGACACACCAATTTTGATTTTAGATGAAGCGACCTCCGCTCTCGATACACAGTCAGAACGTTATATTCAAGCGGCATTGGATGAGCTCTTGAAAGGGCGTACAACCTTTATGATTGCTCATCGCTTAAGTACAATCGAAAAAGCAGACAAAATCCTAGTGATGTCAGACGGTAAAATTGTTGAGAGTGGAACTCATCAATCGTTACTTCAAGCGAATGGGATTTATTCAAATCTCCAGCAACTGCAAAGTGATGACTGAAGTTACGAAACCATCTAAACAAGTCGACTCAAGTGAAAAGATCAGCTGGTTACAGCAGCGTTTGGAGTCAATTTGGTACTTAGGTGCTTCCGGCAAATATTTCCTATATCCATTAGAGTTTATCTATAAAGCACTCGCTCGACTGGACCGAGTCATTAAAACCAAGCAAATGGTTGGTCATCCTATACCGATAATTGTTGTTGGTAATATTAGCGTTGGCGGCACGGGTAAAACGCCGTTGGTTATTTATCTTTGTGAGCAGCTTAAAAAGGCGGGGTATTCACCCGGTATTATTACTCGCGGTTATGGTGGGGAATCTACCGT
Organism: uncultured Leucothrix sp.; assembly: GCA_938004025.1. Classification (GTDB taxonomy): domain Bacteria; phylum Pseudomonadota; class Gammaproteobacteria; order Thiotrichales; family Thiotrichaceae; genus Leucothrix. The sequence goes on from CALKXC010000360.1 coordinate 2,087, forward strand.
TTGGCCAGCGTTAGTGGTCAGAGACAGTAATCCAACTGACTACGGCGATGAACCCGTATTGATGGCTAAAAGGGCAAATGTTCCTGTCGTAGCTGGCCCTAACCGAAACCAAGATATCGACGAGCTGTTAAAAAATGGCGAAGTGGATGTTGCAATTAGTGATGACGGTTTACAGCATTATGCCTTACAGAGAGATATTGAGATTGCAGTGATAGATAAAGCACGTGGTCTGGGCAATCAACGTTGTTTACCAGCAGGGCCACTCAGAGAGCCCCCGAGTCGTCTAGAAGATTGTGATTTTGTAGTCATTAACGAACCAATGCCTGTTTCTGAATACAGCATGCAGCTAGTTGCTACACAGGTTTGCAACTTGAAAACTTTGATTAAGCAACCATTATTAGACTGGGAAGGCTTAACGGTGCATGCAGTGACGGGTATTGGAAACCCCACACGTTTTTTTGACACTCTTGAGTCTTCAGGTATTAAAGTCATTGAGCATCGATTTCCTGATCACCACCCGTTTTGTGAGGCTGATATTACTTTTAGCGACGGCCTTCCAGTGGTTATGACGGAAAAAGACGCGGTTAAGTGCGAGCTATTTGCTACCGATCAGCATTGGTCGATGCCGATTGACGCAAAGCTGAATGATCTTTTTATGCAAAATTTATTGGTGTTGCTGAAGTCGATGAATACAGAAAATACAGCGCTCCAAGGTTAAGGATTAAAGCAATCATGAATAGGAAGCTGCTAGACATACTTGTGTGCCCAGTAACTAAAGGTCGATTAAAGTATGACAAAGAAAATCAAGAACTAATTTCTAGATCTGCCCGATTGGCTTATCCCATTGTCGATGGTAAACCCATCATGATTGAGAACGACGCGCGCGTCTTGACTCAAGAAGAAGTTGATAAATTATGAAAACTGTCCTCGTTATCCCCGCTCGGTACAATTCATCGCGATTACCGGGTAAGCCCTTATTACCTATTGCTGGTAAGCCAATGCTGCAGCGGGTTTATGAGTGTGCACAAGAGGCAGGCTTTGGAGAAATAATTATCGCAACGGATGATGAAAGAATTCATCAGGCCTGTCAGGTGTTTGGAGCTGATGTTTGCATGACGAGCGTTGAGCATGAAACTGGAAGCGATCGTTTGGCGGAAGTGGTTGAAATTAGGCAGCTGGCGGATGAAGATATTGTCGTTAATTTACAGGGTGATGAGCCACTGACGCCTGCAGTAAATTTACATCAAGTTGCTTATAATCTTGAACACAATCCTGAGGCAATGATTGCTACGCTTTGTACCTCGATAATGAATGAGGCTGAGTACGAAGACCCTAATGTTGTTAAAGTCGTGACTGACAATAACGGAATGGCAATGTACTTTTCTCGTGCTTCAATACCTTATCAACGTGATTCAGATTTTGCAGCGGCAGAATTTGCCAAACGCCATCTTGGGATTTATGCCTATAGGGCAGGTTACCTACGTAATTTTGTTAAAATGGAAAGTTGCCAGCTGGAGCAATTAGAGAAGCTCGAGCAACTTCGTGCTATGTGGTACGGGACTCGAATTCATGTGGCGGAAGCTCAAGAAATTCCCGGGCCAGGAGTCGATACCCCTGAGGATCTTGTTGCACTTAATCAGCTATTTGCATCCATGTAGTTTCAAATATTAACGTATGCATTTTTCCAACCCCAAAGGGTTATATCCATGCTTTTAATAGAGCTGATAACATGGAGTCATTACTAAAATATTAAGGTGCTTTATGTTTCATCCTATCTCTATCCCTTTCGGTTGCGTCATGTTATTCAATGTAGTTGATTTAAAAGAAGGGGTGACAGTCGACGATGTTGAAATGACATTAGGTGAGATGTGTAACGTCGTCAAGAATACTTACGGTGATGAGAAAGGCGGCTTTATAGCAGGTCAGGTTTTCAAATACAGCGGTTTTATTTCTGATGAGGGCTCGTTTGCTGATGACCCAAAAGAAAAGCGAACCAAGCCCGGTGAGATTGCCATCGTCACATACTGGAACTCTTACGAGCAGCACGAGAAATCACATGCAGATAAGGCTTTTCGTGAAAAATTTGATGAGCTTCTAGAGTTTTGTGATGATGCTTATGAGTCTGGCTACGAGATGCTTTGGCAGGGTGTGCCAGAGTAAGCACCTTTAATTAAGCGAGTGGTGAAGCTTAGTGCTGATCACTCGCTTGCTCGATGATAACGGGTTGATTTAAAGGTTTGTCATCCAGATAAGCCTGACCGTCAAGATAGGCTAAGCGATCTTTAGCAAACCACTCAACCACGGTTGGGTAAATAACGTGCTCAATGCGATGCACCCGAGATTGCAAACTCTCTTCATTATCTCCAGCAAGCACTGGCACTTTTCCTTGAACGATTGAAGCACCAGAATCTAATTCTGGCGTTACAAAATGAACGGTAGCGCCATGATGAACTGCTTTATCCGCAAGTGCCCTACGATGCGTGTGAAGTCCTTTGTAAGCCGGAAGCAGTGCAGGGTGGATGTTAATCATTTTGCCTGCGTAGTGCTCAGCAAAGCCATGGCTAAGAATGCGCATAAACCCTGCCATGACAATTAGCTCAGGATTATACCGATCTATCTCTTTAGCCATCGCCTGATCAAATAACTCACGAGATTCAAACTGAGTATGATCAATGATTGCTGTTGGAATTCCAGCTTTCTCGGCTCGTTTGAGGCCGTAAGCGTCTTCACGGTTGCTTAAAACTAAAGATATTCGAACGTCGAGCTTTTCAGCTTTAATATGATCAATGATCGCCTGGAGGTTGCTACCACCTCCAGAAATCAGAACGACAATGGATCGCATTGCTTAGCTGTACTCAACAAACGGAGTGTCAGTCTCTTCAGCACTGATGTGACCGATTTTCCAGCTATCAATGTTTTGCAGTTTGAAGCTATTAATAATCTCATCGGCCTGCTCTTCACTGACTACTAATACCATGCCGATGCCGCAGTTGAAGGTTTTAAGCATTTCTTGCTGTTCAATGTTGCCTTCACGCTGCAACCAGTTAAATATTTCTGGTCTTTCCCAGCTGTTTAAATCGATTTCAGCTTTGCAGTTATCTGGCAATACACGAGGAAGATTTTCAGTTAGACCACCGCCTGTAATGTGAGCAAGGGCGCGAATGTCAAACTGCTTAAGTGCTTGAAGTAGCGGCTTCACGTAAATAGTCGTCGGTGTCAGTAATGCTTCTCCCAACGTCAGTGATTGATTGTCACTGAAAGGTTGATCTAACGATGCGCCCGAGACTTCAATGACTTTGCGGATAAGTGAATAGCCGTTTGAATGAGGTCCGCTGGAGGCTAAGCCGATTAAAACATTGCCGTGGGCAACTGAACTGTGATCCAAAATTAAATCACGTTCTACAACGCCAACACTAAAGCCTGCTAGGTCAAAATCACCTTCACGATAGATGCCCGGCATTTCAGCTGTTTCGCCACCCGTTAATGCAGCGCCCGCTTGCTCGCAGCCATCCGCAATGCCTTTAATCACCATTTCTGCGTGATCATTATTCAGCTTTCCTGTCGCATAATAATCAAGGAAGAACAGCGGTTCAGCACCCGTAACGATAATGTCATTAACACACATCGCGACTAAATCGACGCCGATGGTGTCGTACTTTTCCATGTCGATAGCGAGTTTCAGCTTAGTGCCAACACCGTCGGTTCCAGAAACCAACACTGGGTCTTTGTAACGATTAGGGAGTGACATCAATGCGCCAAATCCGCCAATGCTGCCTAGCACTTCGGGTCTTTTAGTACGCTTTGCGTGAGGTTTAATACGGTCGATTAAAGCATTGCCGGTTTCGATGCTAACGCCAGCATCCTGATAGGTCAGGGAGGGTTTGTTGTCTTCCATGAAAAGATGGATCCTTGCGAACCATTTAAAAATTGGAATTCTAGCATGTTTTAATTTAAAAACGATCGGTGATGTGTTTTTATTGCCGACCCAAACCTGCTTCTTTTTAAGGCTATTAATGTCAAAAGCGCTGGAAATTTTAAACGATACCTTTGGTTATGATGCCTTTCGTCATAATCAGGCTGACATTGTTGATACCGTTATCAATGGTCAAGATGCATTGGTATTAATGCCAACGGGAGGTGGTAAGTCCCTGTGTTACCAAATACCTGCGTTGGTGCTTGAGGGTGTTGGTGTCGTTATTTCGCCCTTAATCGCTTTGATGCAAGATCAGGTGGATGCTTTAAATCAGTTAGGTGTGCGTGCTGCTTTTTTGAATTCAATGTTAAGCTATGAAGAGCGGTCAAAAGTTGAATCCGATCTAAGAAATCAAAAGTTAGATTTTATCTACATCGCTCCAGAGCGATTGAGTAATGAAGGGACGTTGCAGTTGCTAGGGCAATGTAAAATTGCTCTGTTTGCGGTAGATGAAGCCCACTGTGTATCCCAGTGGGGTCACGATTTTAGGCCAGAATATCAAAAGCTCAATATTCTAATTCATCGATTCCCCGATATCCCAAGGATTGCGTTAACAGCAACTGCTGATGAGAGGACTCGACAGGAAATTATTGAGCAG
>CALKXC010000361.1 GCA_938004025.1 uncultured Leucothrix sp.
CAACAAAAAAGCTACGGTTTCAAATAGATAGGGAATTGGGATAGTATTTAGTTCTGGTGCGTCCATCAGGTTCACATGTGCTCAATAAGAGTATGTATAAATACTAACAAACCCAGCTAAGCGTTACAGACTTATCAGCTAGAGTGTCTACCATATTTCAGCGTAACAGCTTCTTGATCGCTAAATCATAAATTATGCACCCTTGGCGTTCTTGTCTAAAGAGTCTTCTAGGGGCATCAGGTTAGTGCTTTCCACTGCTTCTCTATAAGCCTCAACACTTTTCAATTTCACATGCCCATAGCCACGCACTATTTCAGGAAGGCTTAATAACTCGACAGCCTTTTGATAGTCAATCTGATCGTATCTTGCAGCAACATCTTCTAAAATGTTTGAATACTCCTTGATTAGCGCCCTTTCCATTTTACGTTCAGCGCTATAGCCAAATACATCGAGCGGCGTGCCTCTTAAGCTTTTAAGTTTAGCAAGCTGTCGAAAAGCTCCCATCATCCAAGGGCCAAAGGTGCGTTTCTTAACTTTGCCAGAGTCAGAGTCGAGCTTAGAAATTATCGGTGGTGCCAGATGAAAAGTGAGTTTGTAGTCGCCACTAAACTGCTGCTTAATTTTCTCTTCAAAGCGGCCGTCAGTGTAAAGTCGAGCGACTTCATACTCATCTTTATAAGCCATCAGCTTAAAGGCGTACCGAGCTGCTGCAAAGCTCAGGGCTTTTTCTGGACCTTGATCAACATTACTGATTCTATTCACTAATGTTTGATAGCGTTTGGCATATTTTGCATTCTGATATTGAGTCAGCACTTCCATGCGCTTTTCAATAAATGCTTCCAGATGATCTGGTGTGTTTGTCACACTGCTCGAGAGTTGAGTAGCAGCATCAGACGCTGTTGTAGTAGCTTTCTGAGTTGCCTTATTTTGTGGTGATTCAATCCCAATCAGGGTGGCATTGATCGGTTGTGATTGTGTGGGCATAGTTTCAGGAGAAATTGCTTCAACCGCAGAACGATCATTTGACCAAACTCGCCCCCAGTGAAATGCCTGTTTGCTAAACGGCACGGCTACGCCATTCATTTCAATCGCTTTTTCTATAGCTTCACTGCTTAATGGAATCAGCCCGCTTTGATAAGCGACCCCTAAAATAAACAGGTTGGCACCAATGCTATCACCCAGAAGGGTCGTTGCATGTTGTGTAGCGTTTACCAATTGAGCATGGTCATCTGGCACAGCGGCTTTAATACGATGATGCAGTATTGACGTTGGTAATTTGAAGTCAACGTCACGAGTGAAATCTCCGGTGAGCATTTCATTCGTGTTGGCAATAATATATCCGCTTTGCTTCTTAACGGTGTCGAGTAACAGATCGCTAGCGCTAACTAGCAAATCGCAACCTAGTACCAGATCAGCTCCACCTGCTGCGATGCGAATCGTATTAATCGCTTCAGGCTGTGCCGCCAGTTTGATGTGCGAAACAACAGCCCCACCTTTCTGCGCCAACCCTGCCATATCGATAATGCCGCAGCCTTTACCTTCAAGGTGGGCTGCCATTCCTAGCAAAGCGCCTATCGTTACAACACCCGTTCCACCGACGCCAGTTAAGGCAATGGCAAAAGGTTTATCCAGTGAAATGATGCACTCAGGTTCTGGCACTGGTGGTAATTCTTTCGCTTTGATTTCTGGTTTACGGAGTTCGCCACCTTCTATTGTGACAAAGCTTGGGCAGAATCCATTCACACAGGAGAAGTCTTTGTTACAAGCCGATTGGTCGATCTTACGCTTGCGGCCGAACTCAGTTTCTAGCGGTAAGATAGCGACGCAGTTGGACTGAACACCGCAATCACCGCAGCCTTCACATACTGCCTCATTGATAAAAGCGCGTTTTGGAGGGTCTACCATCAGGCCGCGTTTGCGACGACGGCGCTTCTCAGCAGCACAGGTTTGCTCGTAAAGTAGAACAGTTACACCATCAATTTCAGCTAGCTCTTTTTGCACTGAAATGAGCTTTTCACGAGGGTAAATTTTAGTATCTGCCGGTAACTGCGAGCTTTTGTGCTCATCCGGATTGTCACTCACCAATACGATTTTTTTGACACCAGCAGCAGTGACCTCATTGGCCATATCGTAAATCGTTAAGCCACCATCATGGCCTTGGCCACCGGTCATTGCGACCGCATCGTTATAAAGAATCTTGTAAGTCATATTGGTGTTAGAGCCAACAGCGGCTCTAATTGCCATAATGCCTGAGTGATTGAATGTGCCATCACCAATGTTTTGAAAAACATGTTTGCGCTTGGAAAATTTTGACTCACCAATCCAGTTTGCGCCTTCACCACCCATGTGAGTGTAGCCTTCGGTCGCACGGTCCATGAATAACACCATGTAGTGGCAACCAATACCGGCGTAGGCACGCATGCCTTCTGGAATCACTGTGGATGAGTTATGTGGGCAGCCTGCACAAAAGTAAGGGCGTCGTTGAACAGCTAAGGCTTCGCGTTCTGTTTTCAACGCATCATTAATCGCGGTTACTTTTTCTTGTAACCGTTGCATGTTTGCGGAGTCGGCTATGTGCTGACTTTTATCTAGCAGTCTAGCGCCAATCGCATTGGCAATTTGTACAGGGTTTAGCGCTGCTTCTGATTGAAATAGTACTTCGCCATTCTCATCACGTTTGCCAATAATCTGTGGCATATCGCTTTGGCCATAGAGTAGGGCACGTGCTTGATCTTCTATGAGCCCGCGTTTTTCTTCCACCACAATTAGTAAGTCGAGACCCCTAGCAAAGTCAGCAATACCATTAGGTTCTAACGGCCAGCTCATGCCGACTTTGTACATTGAGAGGCCCATTTCAGCGGCTACTTCTTCAGTAATCCCTAAGGACTCGAGTGCCTGACAAGTATCGAGGTAGGATTTGCCAGTGCTGACAATACCTATGCGGGGCTTTTCGCCGCCAGAAAAGATAGTGCGGTTAATTGGGTTTGCACGTAAGTAGGCTTTGGCTGCTTCAATTTTATATTGATGTAAACGCGCCTCCTGAACCTGAGGAATATCCCCCATACGGATATTCAAACCGTCTTCAGGGATTTCAAAATCAGTAGGAATAACCGGTTCGAAAGCATCAAAATTTAAATCGACTGATGCGGTAGATTCCACATTATCTTTTACACCTTTTAAGCCGCACCACACGCCAGCGTAACGCGACAATGCCCAACCATGTAAGCCGTATTCCACAATTTCTTGAATGCTGGCAGGATTCATTATCGGAATCATCGCATCAACCAAGGCGTATTCACTTTGATGTGCAGTAGTTGAGCTCTCACAGGTGTGGTCGTCACCCATTAGCACCAACACGCCACCATTTTTCGAGGTGCCCGCTAAATTGGCATGGCGAAACACATCACCAGAGCGATCAACCCCTGGGCCTTTTCCATACCACATGCCAAACACGCCGTCATACTCGCCTTCTCCGCGTAACTCGGCCTGCTGAGTACCCCAAATAGCAGTCGCGGCAAGGTCTTCATTTAAACCGGGCTCAAATATGATGTTGGCTTCGTCTAGTTTTGCTGATGCTCGTGGGAATTGTTGATCTAGCGCGCCTAATGGTGAGCCACGGTATCCGGTGATAAAACCGGCGGTGTTGAGGCCATTTTTTTTATCTTGTTGAGACTGGGTGAGGCAAAGCCTGACTAAGGCCTGTGTGCCAGTAATGAAAACGCGCTCTTTGCTAAGGTCAAATTTGTCTTCGAGATCACAGGGGAGTAAGTCCACTTTTGGAATGTTGTTATTGGTCATGATTTCTCCTGAGTGTGGCATCGAAAAAGTTCAAGGGGTTAGTGTATCGTTAAAAGTATATCTATTTCGAGTTGAATTATTTATTCTAATATAGTTACCAAGATTGAATATTGAGTCTAAATTAGACTGTAAACTGCAATAATTAGAATTAAAGGATCGTTAATAGTGGTTGAGTTGAACAAAAAAGACATTGAGATTTTAAGTCTGTTGCAGTCAAACGCAGATCGAAGCTCAACCGAGGTAGCGGAAAAGCTCAATATGAGCCAATCACCCTGTTGGCGGCGTATTAATCGCTTGGAGCAAGATGGGGTTATCCAAAAGAAAGTGGCGATTTTAAATCGTGAAGCACTGGGGATGGAGCTGGTCGCGTTTACTTCGCTCAACTTAAGGGAAGCGAGTCGCAAAAACATGGAGCACTTTGAAAGGGAGGTGTCTTTAATGGATGAAGTTGTTGAGTGCTACACAATCACCGGCGCGTGGGACTACATGTTAAAAGTTGTGGCTAAGGATATTCGACACTACGAGCAGTTTGTGAGGAATCGTTTATTGGAAATCCCTATGATTGGGCAGATTTACTCGAATATCTCCGTTACTGAAATAAAGAATACGACGGAGCTGCCATTAAGAGAGCAATTGTAATCAGCGGCAGAATACTTTGCGAAAATGAAAGGCAAACTTAAATTTGCAGGCAAATTAGGTTTGGTTCGCTGTCGTTTTAAAAGGCCTCCTCCCTACGCCTAACTACTGCACTCAACACTTCGTTATAAGGCGTAGCAATCCCCACTTTCTGGCCCAATTCAACCGCCATTCCATTAATCGCATCAATCTCAGAACGACGATTTGCGTGGTGATCCAGCAACATTGAAGGCCGTGCATTCGGCATTTTTGAAGCAAACGCTGTGACATAAACCACAGGGTCATCAAACGAAAACGCGATGCCTTGTGCTTGCCCCAATTGATACACCTCTTTAGTGCAGCCCAGCGCAATATCCCACCAAACGGGATTTTCCATCAACTCTCCAAGCGTGCAGTCAAACACTGTACAAGGCGCGCTAAGCGTTGTGTTGCAGATGTATTTCTCCCAGATCAATTGGTTGATATCCTCAAATGCCTTAGCCTTAAAGCCTGCATCAACCCAAAGCTTAGTCAGTGATTCTAAGCGCTCCGTCATACCCCCATTCATCTCGCCAAGCCGGATCAAGTTCATCGCGGCATGCTTAGCATGACCCGGTCCAATCATTGACGCACCAAAACCATCAGCGACACCCAGAAGCACGTTGTTTACTGGCATGTGCTCAGCAATCCGCTCACCTGCACCTAAGCCATTTTGTATGGTTAACACTAAGGAATTAGCATTCATCATCGGTGCAATAGCGCGTGCCGCAGGGCCCACACCGGAAGCTTTTGTGGCAATGACATAAAGGTCACAACCGCCGATATCACTCATGTTGTTAGTGGTTTGAATGTTACTAACGACACGTTCACCATCAGGTCCTTCGATGCGTAAACCGCTGCTAGCAATCGCATCAAGATGGTCCTGCCATAAATCCACCGCCCAAACGTCATGGCCAGCGTCTGCTAATAACCCTGCGTAAACAGAACCCATTGCGCCTACACCAATAATTGCGATTTTCATGCAGACTCCTTGAGTTCTGGTTGCATTGAAGACTTGGGAAGCTTGATATCTAAGCTTGCTCTAAGCCGCTGATCAATCTCGTCAGATACATGCGTGGGGAAATGAGTTTGTAGCGTTTGGCGGGTGTGTTCTTTAGCAATCTCGTGAATATCTTTAGAGCCCGCATCTTCCCATTCTTTGGGCGTTCGTCGATCCGCAATGTTGGGATAGAGGAAGTCACTTTGCATGCGCTCAAAAGTTTGTGCCTGCCCAAGAAAATGCCCATCACCTCTGACCACTTCCGCAATACCTTTGGTTGATAAAGTCTCTTCCGTAATTTCTAACGGGCTAATCGCGCGTAAAATTCCGCCCAGCATATCGTTATCGATGACGTAACTTTCTAAGGCACAGCCCATTAAACTCGCTTGCATACCGCAGGCTTGAGTAATGGCATT
>CALKXC010000362.1 GCA_938004025.1 uncultured Leucothrix sp.
GTTCTTAAACCCGGGTCGAGCCCCATGGTGGCTTTCTGTCCAGCAGGTGCTGCAAGCAAGAGGTCTTTAAGGTTTTGGCCAAACACATTAATAGCATCAACTTCTGCGCGCTGACGTAGCTCGGTTAACATCTCCGTTTCAAGCTTCAACTGCAGCTTAATTTTCCAAGTCCATCGCACTACTTCATTAAGCCAAGCATCTGCGGCGCGATTTTGTGAACGAATGCCATTATGTTTTGCAATACGATATTCACAAGGGTGAGATTCCGAACCGTCATCCGCTGCATCAACCTTCAACTGTAGGAAACCTTCATTTCTGCCACGTAACATGGCTAAAATCCGATGCGATGGCATTTTTTTAACGGCGTCAGAATTTTCGAAATAGTCTTTATATTTTGCCGCTTCTTGTTCTTTACCGGGAACAACAACCGAGGTGAGTTGGCCTCGCTCAGTCATAAAATCACGTAGCTCACCTACTAAATCAGCATCTTCGGCAAAACGCTCCATTAGTACATATTTAGCGCCATCCAGAACCCCTTTAGTGTCTTCAAACGCTTGCTTGAAGTCCGCAGATTTATTTATATACTTGGCGGCTTCTGTAACAGGATCAAGCTGAGGATTGTTAAGCAATGCTTCGGCCAGCGGCTCTATTCCAGCTTCTATCGCGATCTGACCTTTAGTGCGGCGTTTTTGCTTGTAAGGTAAATACAAATCTTCAAGGCGAGTTTTACTGTCAGCCGCTAAAATATCGCGTTTTAATTCAGGCTTTAGTTTACCTTGCTCATCAATAAGCTTCAGAATAGCTTCACGCCTAGTTTCCAACTCTCTCAAGTAACCGAGGCGCTCTTGCAAGTTACGCATCTGAACGTCATCTAAACCGCCGGTAACTTCTTTTCGATAACGAGAAATAAAGGGGACTGTCGCTCCCTCATCCAGCAGCGTAATCGCAGCAACAACTTGTTCAGTTTTGACATTAAGTTCGTTTGCGATAATCTCAGCTATATCAATCATATTGTTTTTTTGTAATGATTTTGAAGATGCGCATTATGATCAATTCTAAGCAGCGATTAAAGGCCTTTTATGCAAGTACTCAGTGAACTCGCTCTATCGAAACTAGATATCGTCGCAATGCTCTGGTTTCTCTTATGCTGGTTCAGCTACACACATTACGTCAACACCAGCCCAAAGTCCTTAGTTCAAAGCATGTATGTTTGGCGTAAACGCTGGGCAATGGCCATGTTAGCTAGAGATAACCGCATCATGGATGCTCAAGTCATTACGGGCCTAAATAACGTGGTGACGTTTTTTTGCTCTACCTCTATATTTATAACGGCAGGCTTGTTCGCCTCTATTGGCTCCTCAGAACAAATCGTGACACTAATCAACCAGCTTTCATTTTTGAAAACCACAAATATCGCAACGGTTGAGCTAAAACTAGGATTACTAATTGTAATTTTTATCTATTCGTTTTTTAAATTTGGCTGGGCGATTAAACAACATTCTTATAGCGCAGTCGTGCTAGCCTCAGTTCCCGCAGCGCATGAGGTTAACTTAGAGCGTGACAGCCCAACGGCAAACCTGATGGGTAAACTTAGTAGCCTTGGCTCACAGCACTTTAATGACGGTGTCAGAGGGTATTACTTTGCTCTTGCTACCTTAAGTTGGTTTGTACACCCAATCGTTTACATAATAATAATAAGCTGGGTGGTTATCGTGCTGCATCGACGAGATTTTAGATCAAAGTTATTGCAGCACTTAAGTGAAGCATAAATCACTAATGGCGGCATAATGAAAGCTTTTGCTTAAGACTTTTTTATGCTTTATCACCGCCAGTATCATCTTGATTTACTTCAGGCTGCTCAGCCCCATCATCTTCTTGAAGATCAACGTCATCTAAACCACCAAATCCAAACATTCCAGAGGTAACATCGGTCAAATCAATATCTTCTTCTACAATTTGATCAGTACCTAACTCTGGCACCGACTTATTTTTCTTCGGCTTCATTTCACGTTGCAAGCTTTTAGTTAAATCTTTAATGCTTCCCCCATTAAGGCCAACTTCATTAAGCAGGGACTCAACCATAGGCGCTTGCGCACGATAACGTAATGCACTATCAACCACTTGATCTGCAAGACTGCCTCCGCCGTTATTGCCACCGCCCGAATTACCGCCACCTGCAGAAGCACCACCACCTCCAGCTGCGCCGCCTCGACCAATCACATTTGAAAAACCATCGACCTGCATTATCTTAATGCCTTCAATGTTCTTCATGGGTTTAACACTTTGGCGAATAATATCCGGCAACTGATGTACGATGCTCGTCTTAACCTGCATCGCAACCTGTTCTGATGAAAGCGTATTGGCGGCCGCATTAACCTTTGTCTTACCCTCAGCCTCAACTTCCCAACGCACACGATTGGCTTCGGCTTCACGCACATCAGCATCAGCCGCAGCAGTAGCTAATATTTTCTGTCTTTGCGCCTCTTTTTCAGCACTGATCACCTCAATAATGCGGTTTCTTTCCGCTTGTGCTTTATCTTTAGCTGTTGTTATTTCTTCCAGCTTTGTAGCTGCTGATGCTTTAACTTTATCTGTTTCTATCCAAGCTTCAGCAGCTGATTTTTGCGCGGCAGCAATTGCCAATGCTTTAATTCGTCTGGACTCTTCAAGATCAATTTCTGTTTGAATACGTGCTTGTTCGATTTGACGATCAGTCGTTAGTTTACCTTCAGCGATCACCATCTGTTGTTGCTGATCAGCAAAAGCTTCCTGTTTTTCTAAATCCAGCTGCTTATTGTGGGCTTCTAAATCACCCTGTTTTATCGCAACGATTTTGGAGTTTTGAACTTCATTTTGCTTCTTTTCATTATCAGCAATTTTCTGCAAAACATAAGTGCGACCTTGAACATCGAAGGCATTCTCTGCATTAAAATATTGTAGATCAGTCTGGTTAAGTTGGGTCAAAGCGACAGATTCGAGCATTAAACCCATTTTCTTTAAATCAACTTTCACCCCTTCTTCAACATTACGCCCAAACTCACTGCGATTGTCATTGAGTTCTTCCATATCCATTAACACGGCAGCACGACGCAGCGCATCATCACA
>CALKXC010000363.1 GCA_938004025.1 uncultured Leucothrix sp.
CTAAACACTATTTTAAGTTGAGCAGCTTAAACCAGTTTCCCGAAGCCGCTTCATACTCTTGTATGCATAGCTCAGCTCGGTCATCCGAAATGTCGGTATTTTCTAGAATTGATTCATAGTTGTCAGGATCACTTCCGTAAACATGGCAAAGCGCGCTGTAGTAACGCTGAGAGTCTAAACTGTGCTCATCCCAAAAGTCGGCTTCTTCAAAGTCTTCTCTGTCGCCACTTTCAAGATCAAATAAATCAGCTGCGCTCAGCACTGTTTCTTGGCCTTGATCATAAAATTCAATTAAGAGCACATTCGCAAGGCTGTCTACGGCGTCTTCTTCTTTGCCTACCACGGGTAGCTGATACATCTCAATCAGTGCGTGGCCTAGCTCATGAAACAAGGTATGCATAATTGCATCGTTGGTTGCCTGATCTGGCGTCACCCCTGTTTCAGAGTACTTGGCTTTAACAAAGCGGGTTTTAACTTCATCAATGAAGGCGTAAGGCATCATTATGGTATTGATTTCAGGATCATACAGTGGACCATCCTCAGCACCAAAAACGATGTTTAGCTGCTTGGGCAGGCTCAGTTTTTGATTCACTAAGTCAACGACCTCTTGAGTATCACCTGCCTGTTTTAAGTTCTTTAAAATGATCGTTTCGTTTTGATTAGTCGGTGCATTAAAAACCAAGTTTACTTTGTATTTTCCATAAGCTGTGGTCGCTAACGTTAAGCAGCAAAGTAGCAAAACACTTTTTTTAAATGTAATCATTCCAATTCCTTTGGCTAGATATTTCATTGTGAAGGCAAGGGTTTAGCGTTTTGCCGCTGCCAAATATGGCAAGAAATTAATATATTGATGATTATTGAAGACTATAATCTGAGGTATCAATTTTTTCAAACCCAGTTTCAGTAGGAGTCGTTGTAATGAGCCTCAACTTAAAAGATAACGCCTTAGCACGCGCTTTCCCCCAAAACTTTGGAAGTGTGGTGAAACGCAGGTCTTCTGGAAATCGAGTTGTAGCTTTGCAATATGCATTGGGAAGATTGGGTCACCTTAGAGGATTGTGTGACGGTAGTTTTGGCCCAATCACTGAGGCAGCAGTAAAATCATTTCAGCGCTCAACAAGCGCGCTCTCAGAAACAGGCATAGCAGATACTGAAACGATTAAGGCTTTAGATAGGGCAGTTGAAGCCATTGATTTCAGAGTGCCAGCTGTAAAGAGCGGAAACCCAATGCGCTATCTGTCTGACTTTAGAGCGCTCAACCTACCTATAGTTAGAGTAGAGGGCTCTGAAGAAAACATCACTTGGGATCATCAAGTATTGCAGGAGTCCTATGGGCGTTTTGTTGCTGACTATTGGGAAGTCATGAAAGACAATCTGGTGGAAGGGGACTGTAAGAATATTGCCTTGTTTATGATGGATCAATTTCGTAAGCAGCTTAAACAAGACACCTTGATCGACCTGCCGCACCCAGTGCTTGGTGCTGGGCGTCCCGAAAAGGATTGGATTGTGGCAACGGCCGACAAAACGACTGGACTGTTTAGCCATATGGATAAATTGAGAGTGGGTCGTTACGATTATCCTGCAATGAAAAAAGTGCAAAGTTTAGATAAAGAACATTCCATGATTTATGGCGTTAATGTTCATTATCCTGAAATTCGAACAGATACCGTTGCCAAATCAACTAAACGCTTATTTGACTGGGATCGTTCCTATGAAAACTGGGGAGATACGAGTAAGCCTGAAGTTCCCGTCAACAATTTAGCGCCAGGGCAGATGATCTTCATCGATCATACGGGTAATGGCAGTTATGATCATGCGGTGACGGTCGTTAGGGTAGAAAAAGATAACAATAGGCGAGTTCGCCGCTTAGTGTTAGCAACAGGCTCGTACGATGATATGCGAGATAATAGTTCAGCTACCATTGTGACTTATAAGGCGTTAAACCCTTATGCTGAAGAGGTGATTGTTGATTTAAATGCAAATGGACGCATTACTAACTCAACCGTGAGTTATTCTTCTGAGCCTCCTTATCTGGTTAAAACTCGGTATAGGGCGGTCACTACATTGATGGAGCGTAAACGTGGTGGTGTTTTAATTGTTGGGCGTTGGGGTTAAAGTTTAATGCAAATATATTTAGTGGGCGGTGCGGTAAGAGACCGTTTACTTGGCTTAGTCGTTAAAGATCGGGATTGGGTGGTTGTGGGGTCTAACCCTCAAGAAATGCTTGATGCTGGTTATAAATCAGTGGGTAAGGATTTTCCGGTTTTTCTGCACCCCGACTCAAAAGAAGAGTATGCATTGGCGCGTACCGAGCGCAAAACGAAGGCGGGCTATCATGGTTTTGAATTTGATGCCTCTGGCGTCACTCTAGAGCAAGATTTAGGACGTCGCGATCTAACAATTAATGCGATTGCAGAAGATGCTGAGCAGAATCTAATTGATCCATATAATGGCGAAGCCGATTTACAAAATCTTATACTTCGGCACGTTTCACCTGCTTTTGCTGAAGATCCTGTCAGGATTCTGCGTATCTGTCGCTTTTTAGCGCGATTCCATTACCTTGGATTTACGATTGCCGAAGAGACGATTCAGTTGATGCGAGAGATGGTGGCTGCGGGCGAAGTCGATGCACTCGTTCCTGAAAGGGTCTGGCAAGAGACACACAAAGCATTAGGCGAGCCTAACCCAGAGCAATTCATATTAGCGCTGCGTGAGTGCGGGGCTTTGAAAGTATTGTTTCCAGAGATCGATCGTTTGTTTGGTGTGCCCCAAGTTAAGGAATATCATCCTGAGGTCGATACGGGTGTGCATGTCATGATGGTTATGCAGCAATGTTGTCTCCTCACCGAAAACACCGTCACGAGGTTTGCGGCGCTGACTCACGATTTAGGTAAAGGGATTACGCCTGCCAATATTTTGCCGCACCATTATGATCACGAAGAAACAGGCGTGCCGCTTGTTAAAGCACTCTGCGAGCGACTAAAAGTACCAAATGAATACCGCCAATTAGCTGAGTTAACCTGTCGCTATCACACGCATGTCCATCGGGCATTTGAGTTGAAGCCAAAAACTTTACTCAAAGTGCTGATGATTGGTGATGCTTATCGAAAACCTGAGCGCTTTAAGCAATTTTTACAAGCTTGTAAAGCGGATAGTCGTGGGCGTCCGACCTTCGAAGATAGAGAATATTTACAAGCAAACTTTTACGAAGAGTTAGTTGAAGCAACTAGTGCTATCCCCGTTAAGCCGATCATTGAGGCTGGCTTTAAAGGTGAGCAAGTAAAAGAGCAGCTAAGGTTGGCGCGATTGAAAGTCATTACAGAGATTAAAAAAACCGCTAAAGGCCCCGAGGGTGTATATTAAGTTCACACCTTTTGTTAGATAAATTTGCACAACTCGGAGGTCTTTTGTAGGCTTCCTATCAATAATAAAAATAAATAGGGTTAGATACCCATGTCTTCATCTACAG
>CALKXC010000364.1 GCA_938004025.1 uncultured Leucothrix sp.
TCGTCCGCCACTTTTTGGTGTCTGGGTTCCAGATTTCTGGCTCAAGGATTGAGCCGCTGTCGTTAAACTTTATGCCTGAGGAGTTACCACCAATAATCATTACTTCGCCCGTAGGAAGCATGACGGCGTTTTGAAATTTTCTGGCATTAGCCATCGAGTCGATAGGGGTAACAACTGGGGTAGCGCCATTGATATCAATGATCATCGCCTTGTTGGTACTCTTTTGGTCGTTACCCGCTGTTGCACCCCCAGCAACTAACAGCTTACCCTCGTCAAACATGATGGTGGCACCGTGCTTTGGGTACCACTCCGTTAGATCGGGCCCAACTTGTGTGACCTTACCTAGCCCAGCGGTATCAATGCTGTGCATTTTAGGAGTAGGGCCTGAGTGAAATACTTTTCCTTTAGGGTCAACATGCAGCAGTGGCCACCATATGTTTTCGTAGCCGCTTTGGCCAATAATGGGCCCTTGTAAGCTAGCGCCTGTCAGGCTCTTCCAGCCGCTGCCTTCAGTCCAAAGTTCTGGAAACTCACCACCACTACTGCCAACTGCCGTAAAAACAGACCCCGTCGGCATGGTTAACGTCGTCGGATACCAACGACCCCGATTCATATTATCAACCTGTGACCAAGTATTGGTTTCAAAGCTGAAAGTACTGGTTGTTTTTACGTGGTTACGTCCACCAGTAACAAAGATACGCCCATCTTCTAGCGTGGATAAGTGGGCACAAAACATGTCATGCCCCTCATTGGGTGTTTCCAAAAACGTATTGCTGGAAGGCTCCCACGTTGAGGCGTAGCTGTACTCTCGACCACCTGGAAAAGAGGTGGTTTGTGACGCAGAGTAAGTCAGTATACGACCATCCGGAAGGTTAGCGGCAGAAACCGGAATATGAGGCCAAGGAATAACTGGTCCCCATTGTCCTGTTATATCTTCATCTCTGACAGCCGTTCGAGCTGCTCGTTGAGGTGCGACAAATGGAGGATAATCCTGAGCTAAGTCCGCCCAATAACTATCGTCTATGGCATGTTGAGCTGAATTAGTGATGTCTGCATTAACAACGGTTGTACCGATGAGCGTTGTTAAAGAGCAGGCAAGAACAGAAACAAACGTAGAAAAATACGTATAAGATTTCATAGAGCTGACCACTGGAATTTTTTTTATAATTACTTCAATTAAAGCAAAAATCCCGATGGCTGTGTTGCTCAGCCAGATAAGCGGTCAAACTTGTAGCAGATTTATTTGTCCACTTCCGTCACTGAGGCTTTAAGGCTGCCTTTATGCAGCCGAATATTGACAGTTTGCCCCACTTCAACTGACTCTGCGCTTTGAATAACCTCACCCGTTGTAGCGTTTTGGGTAATGCTATAACCCCTCTGCAAAGTAGTTAGCGGGCTGGCGCTTTGTAACCTTGAAGCAAGCAAGGAAAGTGTATTACCTTTTTGCTGTAGGTTTTGTTTGAAAATCTGTCTCAGTTGAAGCTCTAGTTGTCCCAATTTTTCTTTTCGTGACTGAAGCAGTCGCTGTGGTGAGTTAGCCTCTAAACGAGTCTGAAGCTTATGAATTGTCGAGTGGTGGCGTTCTAAATAAATGTCTACCGCTCGTTTAGCGCGTTCTCCAAGCTCATCAAGCCGTTGCTGCTGTTGCTGCAAACGATAGGCCGGGCGATGATTGGCTAGTCTATGATTAAGGTGTTGAAGTGAACGCTGATGATGGCTGAGGTAGCCCTGCATCATTTGCATCAAGCGCCGATCTTTGAGTAAAACCTGCTGTCTCAGTTCAATCATATCCGGAGCGGCTAGCTCAGCCGCCACTGAGGGCGTCGCTGCACGCACATCCGCGATGTAATCAGAAATCGTCGTGTCGACTTCGTGACCCACCCCACTAATAATGGGAATCTCAGAATCGAAAATTGCCTTCGCCACATTACTCTCATTAAAAGACCAGAGATCTTCAATCGAGCCACCGCCACGACCAACGATTAACACATTACAACGCTTATCAAGATTCGCTTTTATAATTGCGGACTCAATTTGTTTCTTAGCCAATTTTCCCTGAACCGCAACAGGATAAATATAAACCGGTATTTGCGATGCTCGCCTGCCTAACACTTGAAGGATGTCGCGTATTGCCGCGCCAGTGGGTGACGTAATCACGCCGATAGCCGTTGGAAGTTTTGGTAGTGCTTTTTTGTGCTCAGCGTCAAACATTCCTGCGGCCAAAAACTTGGCCTTAAGTGCTTCAAATTCTTGCTGAAGTGCCCCTGCACCGGCTTCTTCCATATGCTCGACAATAATTTGGAACTCGCCACGAGGCTCATACAAACCAATCTTGGCTCTGACACGAACCAACATACCGTTGTCCGGTTTGAGTTTTAGCGCTAAGTTGCGATTGCGGAACATCGCGCAGCGAACTTGCGCTTTATTGTCTTTTAAAGAGAAATAAAAGTGGCCTGAAGCAGGTCGAGAGAAATTAGAAATCTCTCCCTCTAACCACAGCACGCCAAAGCTGCGTGACAGCATAAGCGCCACTTCT
>CALKXC010000365.1 GCA_938004025.1 uncultured Leucothrix sp.
TTAGACGAAAGCTTTTTCCGATTAGCAACCAATAGCCTGCTGCTAGCAACCGTTGCAGCCCTAGTTGCAGTCTGTCTTGCTTTGCTGCTTTGCTATGCGAAACGCTTGCTAAATACAACGCCAGTTAAAGGGGCTGTCTCAGTGGCCTCAATGGGCTATGCGATTCCAGGAACCGTCATTGCTATTGGCGTAATGCTACCATTGGCGTGGTTTGATAATGCTTTAGATGCTTGGCTAACTAGCGCTTTTGGTATATCGAGTGGTTTATTACTTTCAGGTACTTTATTCGCCTTGGTTTTTGCGTATACCGTTCGGTTTTTATCAGTTTCAATTCAAGCAGTTGATGCCGGTTTAAGCAAGATAAAGCCATCCATGGATGATGCAGGGAGAAGCCTGGGTTTAACACCGATGAGCGTGTTGAAGTCAATACATGTGCCACTGATGAGAGGAACCGTGCTGACAGCTTTGTTATTGGTTTTTGTTGATGTACTTAAAGAGTTGCCAGCCACCTTGATTCTCAGGCCTTTTAATTTTAATACGCTTGCCGTGCGTGCCTATGAAATGGCATCAGATGAGCGCCTTGCAGATGCTGGTGCACCCGCATTAATGATTGTCGTCGTGGGTATTATCCCAGTGATTCTACTAAGCCGTTCAATCGCCCGTTCACAGCTTAAGAGAAATTCCCCGCTTAAGTTACCTAAAAACAATCATCTTCCCAATATGGCCTCACTGTCATGAGTGTTTTGGAGCTTAAATCAGTTAGCCTTGCATTTGATAAGCAGGTGGTGGTTGAAAGTGTTTCTCTTAAACTAAAGGATGGAGAAATCGCCTGCCTACTAGGCCCCAGTGGCTGCGGGAAAACAACGCTATTAAGGGCCATTGTTGGATTCAAACCCTTGCATAGTGGAACGATTGATTTTGCGGGCAGTATTCTTAGTTCTTCTAGCAAAACCGTTCCTCCTGAAAATAGACGGGTGGGTATGGTGTTTCAGGACTTTGCACTTTTCCCACACCTAACTATTGCTGAAAATATCTGTTTTGGAATTCGTCAGCAAAGTAGAAAAGAAAAAAGCCATCGACTATCAGAGTTGCTCGGCTTGATCGGTCTGGCGGGAAGTGAAGATAAGTACCCGCATGAATTATCGGGAGGGCAGCAGCAGCGAGTTGCGTTAGCCAGAGCTATTGCCCCGAAACCTCATCTGTTACTGTTAGATGAGCCATTCTCTAGCATGGATGTTGAACTTCGTGCATCGTTAGCGAAAGAAATTCGCAGCATTTTAAAGCATGAAAAAATCTCTGCGGTTATGGTGACACATGATCAGCATGAAGCTTTCAGTATGGCGGATAGGATTGGTGTGATAAATGAGGGGAAGCTCCTGCAATGGGCTACTGCCGAGGATTTATATCATTCGCCTGCTAATCGCTTTGTGGCACGATTTGTTGGGAATAGTAACTTTCTAAACGGCGTGGTGACTGGTGATAAGGTTGATACTGCATTGGGGCGTTTTGCTTTTAAAGAGTCAGAAGAGGAGCCGATTGCAGTAGCTGATGGGCAGCAGGTTAAGGTTTTAATTCGCCCAGAATATATACGAAAATGCGAAGGCTCAGGCAATCCCGCAACGCTGCTTTCAAGAGAGTTTAGAGGTGGATATTACCTTTACACCCTCAGTCTTCACAGCGGGGAAGAGGTGCAAGCATTATTGCCGTCACTCGCAAATTTTCAATTAGGCGAGGCGGTAAGAATCACCTTAATAGCTGACAAAGTCAGTATCTTTAAGATTGATTAAAAAAGACTCTCAATAAGCGATTAAAACCCAATTTTATGCTGCCTAAAATGATTCATTAGATGACAATTCTGTTATAATTCTGCGTATATATTTAGGGAAATGTCGTAGACAAAAAACATGGCAGAATTCGCAAAAGAAATAATACCAATAAACCTTGAAGATGAAATGCGTAAATCCTATTTGGATTATGCAATGAGCGTAATTGTCGGGCGTGCTTTGCCTGATGTTCGCGATGGTCTCAAGCCTGTTCATCGTCGTGTTCTCTATGCCATGAGCGTCCTTGGCAACGATTATAATAAGCCCTACAAGAAGTCAGCCCGTGTGGTTGGTGATGTAATCGGTAAGTACCACCCTCATGGTGATACTGCGGTTTACGACACCATGGTCCGTATGGCACAGCCTTTTTCGATGCGCTACATGCTTATCGACGGACAGGGTAACTTTGGTTCGGTCGATGGTGATTCACCAGCTGCTATGCGTTATACCGAAGTGCGGATGTCCCGTATTGCTCATGAGCTTCAGGCTGACTTAGATAAAGAGACGGTTGATTTTATTGAGAACTATGATGGTTCTGAGTCTGAGCCAGCGGTTTTCCCTACACGCCTTCCTAATTTGCTGATAAACGGTTCTTCTGGAATCGCGGTGGGAATGGCAACAAATATTCCGCCACACAACTTAACTGAAGTCATTAACGGTTGTTTGGCGTTGGTTGATAATCCTGACATGGATATCTCTGAGTTAATGGAATACATCCCCGGCCCAGATTTTCCAACGGCGGGTGTAATCAATGGTGCTGCGGGTATTAATCAGGCTTACCATACAGGTAAGGGAAGTATTCGTATTCGCGGTGTTGCTGATTTTCAGCAAGATAAGAACGGTCGTGATCAGATTGTTGTCACCGAGCTACCTTATCAAGTTAACAAAGCACGCTTAATCGAAAAAATTGCTGAGCTGGTAAAAGATAAAAAGATTGAAGGTATTTCCGAGCTGCGAGATGAGTCTGATAAAGACGGCATGCGCATGGTGGTTGACCTTAAGCGTGGTGAGGTGCCTGAGGTTGTCTTAAATAATCTGTATAAGCATACCCAGCTTCAGGCTAGTTTTGGTATTAACATGGTCGCCCTGATTGATGGCCTGCCAAAACTGCTCAACCTCAAAGAAATATTAGCTGCATTTATACGTCATCGTCGCGAAGTTGTAACCCGTCGGACAATCTACTTGTTGAGGAAGGCACGTGAAAGGGCGCATATATTAGAAGGCCTTGCGGTTGCTTTGGGCAGTATTGATGAAGTTATTACGACGATTAAAAATTCGTTAAACCCTGCTGAAGCAAGAGTTGCTTTGTTAGCAAAACCTTGGTCAGCGGACATCGTGCTAGAAATGCTGCAGCGTGGGGATTCTTCAGATGCCAGACCTGAAGACCTACATCCCCGTTTTGGATTGAAAGACGATGGTTATTGGCTTTCAGACGCTCAAGTCACTGCAATACTAGAGCTGCGCTTACATCGTTTAACCGGCCTTGAAAAAGATAAAATCTTAACGGAATACCGTGAAATCTTAGAGCGTGTCATTGATTTCTTGGATATTTTATCTAGCCCAGAGCGTCTATTGGATGTTATTCGTGGTGAGTTCAGAGAAACGTTAGAGCAATACGGTGATGAGCGTCGAACTCAAATCAATGCCATCGGTGAAGATTTGGGCATGCAAGACCTCGTGCCAGAAGAAGATGTCGTGGTTACGTTGTCGCACGCAGGTTATGCCAAAGCGCAGCAAGTTGACGTATATCAAGCGCAACGACGAGGCGGCCGCGGTAAAACAGCGACCAAG
>CALKXC010000366.1 GCA_938004025.1 uncultured Leucothrix sp.
ATTCGTAGAGCATTTGAATCGTAAGAAAACCGCCATTCATGCCAACACCGTGTATATCGATACGTTTAAAGATGACGTTGGGGTAGAGGTGGCGTTGCAGTGGAATGATACTTACCAAGAAAATATTTACTGCTTCACTAATAATATTCCTCAGCGCGATGGTGGTACTCACCTTGCAGGTTTTCGTGCTGCGTTGACCCGTACCTTGAATCAATTCTTAGAGCGTGAAGGCATGCTTAAGAAGGAGAAAGTTTCTCCTACTGGTGACGATGCTCGTGAAGGTTTGACGGCGGTATTGTCAGTGAAAGTGCCTGATCCTAAGTTCTCTTCACAGACAAAAGATAAGCTAGTGTCGTCTGAAGTTCGCGGAATTGTTGAGTCTGCTATGAGTGATCGTTTAAACGATTTCTTATTGGAGAATCCTACCGAAGCAAAGATAATTGCCAACAAGATAATTGATGCTGCAAGGGCTAGAGAAGCTGCTAGGAAAGCCCGTGAAATGACGCGTCGAAAAGGCGCTTTAGATATTGCTGGATTGCCTGGAAAGCTGGCGGATTGTCAGGAAAAAGATCCGGCACTTTCTGAAATATACCTAGTGGAGGGTGACTCTGCTGGGGGTTCAGCAAAGCAGGGTAGAGATCGTCGTACACAAGCTATATTGCCACTAAAGGGTAAGATACTAAACGTAGAGAAGGCTCGCTTTGACAAGATGTTGCAGTCACAGGAAGTGGGTACGCTAATCACTGCACTAGGTTGTGGTATCGGTAAAGAAGAGTTCGATCCTGAAAAGCTTCGGTATCACCGCATCATTATCATGACCGATGCCGACGTGGACGGTTCGCATATTCGTACACTGCTATTGACCTTTTTCTATCGTCAAATGCATGAGCTGGTAGAGCGTGGGCATGTTTATATCGCCCAACCACCGCTCTACAAGTTGAAGAAAGGAAAGCGTGAACAGTACGTTAAGGATGATCAAGAGTTAAATCATCACCTCTTACAAATCGCACTAGACGGTGCTGCACTCTATACCAATGAAGATACACCAGGCATTAAGTCTGAAGGTTTAGGGAAGCTGGCAGAGGACTTCACCAGTGTGATGAATGACATCCAGCGCCTGCGTCAACGCTTCGATACTGAAGTACTAGAAGCAATGCTGTTTACAGATTCAGCTTCTGATAAGTTAGATAAGGATACTGTATCAACGTGGCTGGCGAATGTTTGTGATAGTTTAAATCACAAGTTTAATGGAACCCGCAACTATAAGTCTGAATTAAAAGAGACTGAAGATGGTTGGTGTGTTCATGTGATTCGCCGGATGCACGGGGTTGATACGACACTACTTTTTGCTGATGGTTTGTTTAATAGTGAAGAGTTGAGACGTTTGAATAAGTTAAACCAAGAACTTGCAGGCTTGCTGACTGAAGCATCTTGGATTGAAAGGGGCGAGAAAAAACAACCCGTCATTCGCTTTGATGAAGTGATGGCATGGTTACTTAAAGAAGCTTCTAGGGGACTTAATATTCAACGTTATAAAGGTCTAGGTGAAATGAATCCTGGCCAACTTTGGGAAACTACTATGGATCCTGAAACCCGACGTATGTTGCAGGTTACGATTGAAGATGCTTATCAGGCGGACGAAGTATTTACTACTTTGATGGGTGACTTGGTTGAGCCGCGACGTGAATTTATAGAGAAAAATGCCCTATCGGTATCAAATCTGGATATCTAACCCGTTCAGGAAGGAAGGGAGTTATTCTGAGATAGCGATGGTAAATTACAAATCGCTAGGGAAGTACAATGAAAATAAATAATGGATGGAGTGTTGCTGTAGTTACTTCAGTAACACTAGTATTGGCAGCGTGTTCAGGGAACCCTGTCGATGATAAAAGCGTCGTGCCTAAAACGACAGCCAAAGCGGCAAAAGTTGTAAAGAAAGCCGATGCGTTTGGTGTAACAGCAAAGAAAATTGCCAGTAAAAAGCCGGCCGCAACAACAGTGGCAAAGAAACCTAAAGTTATTAAGGTGGCAAAGGCTAACACTAAACCTAAAACAAAAACGATTAGCCGAGCGGCTGCGAATGCCAAGAAATTATCGATTGCTTCGTTAGGCAAGGCTAAACGCGTACAGAAAAAAACAAAAGTCGTTAAAAATCATATAGTTAAACGCGTTTCTGCTAATACCGAAAGGCGTCGCGGGATTCAGGTAGCTAATTCAACTAGATACAATATGCTTGGATTAGACCGCTTTACTGGAAGCCAAGGAAAAACCGTCCAAGCCAATACTAGATCACCACAACCAGTTGCGACACGAGCTAAGCAACCCGTCGTTACCCGATCAAAACAACCTGTAGCGACAAGAGCTAAGCAGCCGGTAAAGACCAGAGCGCAGATTCAATTAGCACAAGCACGACAGCTGCAAGCAAGGCGGCGTGCAGCGGCGCAACAAGCTGCTGCGGCTAGCAGAAGTAGACCCGTCATCCGTAAGGCAAGCTATAACAGAGCAGTTAAACGCCCTGCTATTTCGCGAATTGATCCAAACGTAAAGTTCGGTTACGCATTATCTAATGCTGCGATAGAGAGAACTAAGCATCGTGTACGCTATGATGGTGCATATGTGAAGATTGGTTATCCTTGGGGAGATGTTCCAAAAACAATGGGTGTTTGTACGGATGTTGTCATTCGGGCCTATCGTCGTTTAGGCATCGACTTACAGCAAGAAGTCCATAAAGATATAAGCAGTGATTTTTATGCGTACCCTAACATAGTTAAATGGGGTTTAACTAAACCAGATCCAAACATTGATCATAGACGTGTTTACAATCTACAGGCATTTTTTAAGCGTCATAAAGC
>CALKXC010000367.1 GCA_938004025.1 uncultured Leucothrix sp.
TAAATGACCGAGTAGGGTAAAGGCTACCCAGATAAAATAATTACCCGCACCGGCTCTTTCGAGTAGTGATCCGAATAATACAAACAAGAATACCATGCTGGTAGAAACACCCAGTGCGATACCGAAGACACCTTCTTGAGTGATCCAGAAGTGACTCATGGCGCGGCCAAAGGAAGCGCCTTTCCAAGCCATGACGTCTGGCGCAAGGTGGCCGAAGAATACATAAGCCAAAAATATCATCGCGATGATCATGAGAGGCGGGCCCAAAGCACGTCTTGCGGCTTCAAGCACTAAAATAACACCGACGCCTGAAACAGCAAGGTCAACGGCTGTGGGTAATCCAGCGCGATCTGCTAAGTCTCTGGCAAATACCCATAGGTATAAGCACGTTAGTATGGCTATGATGGCGAGTACCCAGTCGAGCTTTGGGATATGGTCACGAGGTGACGATTTGAAAGCAGGGTATGCTAAAAAACCTAAGAACATGGCGAACGCTAAGTGAATCGAGCGTGTCCCTGTATTGTTGAGAACGGGAATATAGTCCGCAAACATGTAGGGGAAGGGTGAAGCGATCCAAAGTTGGAATGCAGCCCAAGCAAATGCTACCCAAAACATCAGTTTACCGACACTTCCCACCGGATTTCTGGCCCCAGTATCCGTCTCTGCGATCATTTCCTGTAATTTTGATTCATCTATCTCAAAATCGTCTTTTTTTGTTTCGGCCATAGGTGTACTCCAGTTGCTGGATTTTTTTAGCTCATAAGGGTGTTTTCTTATTATTATTTATAACGAAAAAAGCGAGGTAGAGCGCCTGAACACTCTAACCTCGCTGGTATTGCGGTAGCAGATTACTTGATTAAGCCAGCTGCTTTGTAGTACTTCATCGCACCGTTGTGGATTGGTGCTGAAAGAGAAGCAGAAACCATTTCTGTTTTCTTTAGGTTTTTGAACGCAGGGTGAAGCTTTTTGAACGCGTCAAAGTTCTCAAATACTGCTTTAACCACTTCGTAGATTACGTCATCAGAAACTTTTGCAGAAGTAACGAATGTTGCACCAACACCCATTGTCTTCGCAGCTTCTGGGTTACCAGCATACATATCAGCTGGTACAGACGCATAACGGTAGAAAGAGTTGTCAGCGATTAGCTTGTCAGCAGCTGGACCGTGAATGTCAGCGATGTGAGCATCACAAGTTGTCGTAGTCTCTTTGATCAAACCTGCTGGGTGACCTACTAGAATGAAGTAAGCATCAATTTTGTTATCACAAAGTGCCTGGCCCATTTCTGAAGACTTAAGCTCTGTCGCTAGCTTTAGGTCGTCACGGCTCATGCCCCATGCTTCTTCGATAACGTCATAAGTTGCTACAGTACCAGAACCTGGCTGGCCAACGTTTACACGCTTGCCTTTAAGATCACCAAAGTTCTTGATGCCAGAATCTTTACGAACAACTAGTGTTGCAGGCTCAGCATGTACTGAGAAAACTGCACGTAGATCTTCGAACTTACCAGCGTCCTTAAACTTAGAAGTACCGTTATAAGCGTGATACTGCCAGTCAGACTGAGCAACACCCATTTCTAGCTCGCCTTCACGAATCGCGTTGATGTTAAATACTGAACCACCAGTAGACTCTACAGAACAACGAATGCCGGTCTCTTTACGGTTCTTGTTAACAAGGCGGCAGATTGCGCCACCTGTTGGGTAATAAACACCCGTTACACCACCCGTTCCGATTGAAACGTATTGAGTCTCTGCAGCCATTGCAGTAGAGCCAACGGTTGTAGCAAGCAATAAACCAGCAGTAGCCAAAGTAGCCGTAATTTGTTTTTTCATTATAGAAATTCCTCAATTATATGATTTCTCCGCTCTGTATAAGCGAGACTAATGCTGTAGGTTCGTTTTTGTACAAAATCGAAAAATTACTAGCAATAGAGGCTAAACAGAACTGATGCTAATTAAACATATGCTGAACAGTTTGGCAAACCTCATCCTAATATTTATAAAATTTTGGGTTTAATTGCTACATATAATAGGGGGAGTTGCTAGAAATATGGTGTGAATTGCCAAAATATTAAGGTGACTCAGGCATGATAGGGGTACCTGAGTCGGGTGGGGTTTGCAGCTTGGGCTTCGTTAAGTTGAAGCGAATCTTATTAAAAACTAACTTAATTTAATATTAATTTGATCTTTTATTTGTTGTTTTTGTTTTTTTGGTGTCCTAAAAACTTCTTTTTTAAGTTTTGCCTCAGTGAAAACAAGCTTAATGCTATTGGTTTTCAAGCCATGTAAACTGCGAGTTGGCAGCGACAGCAGCTGCAACTATTTATATTTTTAGGAGCAAGACAGCATGGAAAGAAAGCTAGGCGACTGGGGTGGCTCAATAGGTGCCTTTATTCTTGTAATCTTAGTGAATTATCTCTCAAACGCCTTGCCTCTCAACGGCCTGACTCAGAAAGATATTTCAGACAAATACGATAGCTTGTTTACCCCTGCATCATTTACTTTTTCCATTTGGGGCGT
>CALKXC010000368.1 GCA_938004025.1 uncultured Leucothrix sp.
GCGTGCCAGCTTCGGCTTGTTTTAGAATCGCCATGATCTGGCTGTCGCTATAACGTGATGTTTTCATTGCAGAATCTCCTGCGTTTAGATTACGAGAAAATTCTACTTTTGGCTTCAGTTATTTTTCGGGGGGATTACCAAGAGAATTTGAAGCGCTAGGGCTGCAGACGGTTCAATTCCCATGTGCCCGCAGTTAGTCGATATTCAAAACGGTCATGTAAGCGACTCTCACGCCCTTGCCAAAACTCGATGGTTTCAGGTATCACTTTGTAGCCGCCCCAATGTTCTGGGGTAGTTGGAGCAGAGTCTTTAAAGCGTTCGGTGGCTTCGTTAAGCTGATCTACCAATGCCTCACGTGAAGCTATTGCTTTACTCTGATCTGAAGCCCAGGCACCTAGCTGACTGCCAAGCGGGCGAGAGAGAAAATAATCAGCAGACTGTTGGGGTGAAAGTTTTTTCGCTACGCCACAAATACGTATCTGCCGCTCGAACTGTAGCCAAGGAAAAAGAAGAGCCACTTGGTTGTTGGCCGTAATGTCTTGGCCTTTAGCGCTGTTGTAGTTAGTAAAAAAAGTAAAACCTTCTTCATCAAAGCCTTTTAATAAAACGGTACGCGAACTGGGTTTTCCATCAGTCGAAACAGTGGACAGGCTCATTGCATTAGCATCTGGATAGTCAGAATCTAAAGCCTGTTTAAACCAGAGATCAAACTGTTCAAATGGGTCAGCCGCTAAGTCTTTTCGATCTAATCCACTCTGAGTGTATTCTCTACGTAAGTCTGAGATATTCATTTTGCTTCGTCCATTAAGGTTTCCCAACGAGCATACTTTTCTTCAAGGTCAGACTGCATTTTTTGATACTCATCCGTTACTTTTTGTGCAGCTGCGTGATCTCGTTTGAAGAATTCAGGTGAAGCCATCTCAATTTCAGTTTCTTCGATCTTTTGTTCAAGGGCTTCTATTTCTTTTGGAAGTCCATCAAGCTCATGTTGAAGTTTGAAGCTAAGTTTCTTACCAGTACTTTTAGTCGATTGAGCTTGAGACTTTCCTGTTTTGTTAGTTTGCTGTTGGCTTTGTTTAGCTTTTGCAGCCTCGTTGGCTGCTCTTTCTTGCTGCTGTTGCATGCAATCGTCGTAGCTTCCAATATATTCTCGGATAATGCCATTACCCTCAAAAACTAAACAACTACTCACTAAATTATTGATAAAGGTGCGGTCATGACTGACGATAATCACAGTGCCTTTATAGTTTAATAGCAAATCTTCAAGCAGCTCTAATGTTTCAACATCAAGATCATTCGTTGGCTCATCGAGTACTAAAATGTTGGCTGGTTTGATAAATAGTTTAGCCAGCATTAAGCGATTACGTTCACCCCCGGACAGTGAGTTTACCGGGGAGTTAGCACGTTGCGGCGTAAATAAGAAATCTTGCAAGTAGCTAATTACGTGCTTTGTTTTGCCATTGATGGTGATGTTATCTGCGCCACGATCAAGGTTGTCTTTTACGGACTTGTCTTCGTCTAGTTGATCTCTCAGTTGGTCAAAATAGGCAACTTGAAGGCTTGTACCCAGAATCGCCGTTCCTGAGTCAGGTTCAAGTCTACCCAGCAAGAGCCTTAGGAGTGTTGTTTTACCGACACCGTTAGGTCCTACTAAGCCAATTCTGTCACCACGTTGAACAAGGATAGAAAAATTATCGACTAGTTTTTTACCATCAATGCTGTAGCTGATTTTTTTGGCTTCAACCACTTTCTTTCCAGACTTCTCCCCACTATCCATCTCAAGCTTGGCATTTCCTTGTCTCTTTCGAATTGCCGCATGCTCTTTACGCATGGCTTCTAACGCCCTTACACGACCTTCATTCCGGGTACGGCGGGCTTTTATTCCCTGTCGTATCCAAACCTCTTCTTCAGCCAGTTTCTTTGCAAAGCGAGCGTTCTCGGCACTTTCAGCTTCTAACTGCTCGGCTTTACGACGTAAGAAATTATCATAGTCGCCCGGCCAGCTAGACGCTATGCCTCGATCAATTTCAACGATGCGTGTGGCCAGCCTGCGCAGGAAGCTACGATCATGGGTAATGAAAATCAATGTGGCTTTATAGTTCAGGAGAAACTCTTCCAGCCATTGGATAACGCTAATATCTAAATGGTTGGTAGGCTCGTCTAACAATAAAATATCAGGGTCTTGTACTAAGGCACGAGCTAGCAGGACACGGCGCTTAACACCACCAGAGAGCTGATTAAAATCAGCATTTTCATCCAGAGTGAGTCGAGTAATAATACTTTCAATATTCTGACTGAATTTCCAACCGTCACAGGCTTCTAATTTTTGCTGCACAGACTCGAGCTGAGACATCCATTTTTCATCTTGGTTTTCTGTTTGGATGCTTAATTGATTGAATTGAGCTAATAACTTGCCTGTCTCAGCTAATCCACCTGCAACTACCTCATAAACGCTCCCCGTCATATCTTGAGGTACTTCTTGTTCAAGCTGGGTAATGACGACGCCATGTTGTTTGGTAATTTCACCAGAGTCTGGCTTTATCTTTCCGTTTATTATTTTCAGCAGGCTGGACTTTCCTGCGCCGTTACGACCGATCAAACAGATGCGTTCATTGTGTTCGATGCTGATATTGATGTCATCAAGCAGGGCGGGCCCACCGAAACTCAGTTGGACATTTTGTAAGCGAAGTAGAGCCATAAGTTTTAACTGTGACGAAGAATTTTTCCGCTAGCTACATCGCGGATTTCGGTAGGCTTGAGCTGTCCACCGGTTTGGCCATCTAAGACTGCACTTAGTGCAGGTTGATGGTGCATAAATTGGTCGATAATTTCACTGGTGACTTTGCAAGGCTGTTCACCACTTAAATTTGCACTTGTTGATGTCAGTGGGTGCTTCAGGCTTGAACATAGTGCTTGAACCAGCGGATGTGCACTAACACGTACCGCCAGAGTGTCATGAGCACCTGTTAATAAGGGGGAAATACGCTTGCTCGCTGGGAATATCCAAGTGATTGGTGCAGGCGTTGATTGCTCCAAAGTGGGCTCAACATTTGCTGCTAAAAAAGGGCGAAGTTGCTCAAAAGATGAAGCAATCAGAATTAACCCTTTTTCTGGAGAGCGTTTCTTTATGCTTAAAAGCGTTTCAACAGCCTCTAAGTTACTTGGGTCGCAACCTAAGCCAAAGACCGCTTCAGTAGGGTAAGCAATGACTCCACCTTGGGTGACGCTGTTGCAAACTGCTTCAATATTAGACGTAACCAGCATCTAGATTACTCACCTTTAGTGCTGGACTCATCTTTCGCATCGACCTTTTTCTTTGCAGGAGCCTTCTTCGCAGCAGGCTTTTTCTTGGTAGTGGCCTTTTTAGTCGCTGTTTTTTTGGCTGGCGCCTTTTTGGTCGCCGCTTTCTTTGCTGCTGGTTTCTTTGCCGCCGGTTTTTTCTTTGCAGGCGCTTTTTCAGTCTTTTTAGCCGCGGCTTTTTTACCACGACCTTTCCGTTCTGGCGCTTCAGCAAGCATTCTTACACAATCTTCTAGCGTTAATGTTTTCGCATCAACATCTTTAGGTACGCGAGCATTTTTGTTTTTGTCGGTGACATAAGGTCCCCAACGGCCGTTCAGTACCTGTATCCCTTCATCAGGGTAATCCTGAATTAGCTTTTCGGCATCTGCTTTTTTCTTCGCTGCAATCAGTTCTAACGCTTGTTCTAAGGTGACTGTATAAGGGTCATTATTATCTTTTGGTAGTGATACAAACTTACTACCGTATTTTACGTAAGGACCAAATCGACCAAAGTTGGTGCTGATTGCCTCGCCTTCTTCTGTTTCACCAAGCGCTCTAGGGAGTTTGAAGAGCTCTAGAGCATCTTCAAAAGTAACGCTGTCCATCTTTTGACCGGGCCGTAGGCTTGCAAACTGTGGCTTTTCCTCGTCGTCACGGTGGCCTATTTGCACAAAAGGACCAAAACGTCCCATGCGAACTGAAACAGGTTTACCGGTTTTTTCATCAGTACCGATAACACGTGCTTGCATAACTTCTTCACGTGAAACAGATTTATCTTTATCGACGACTAATTCATGGAATGGCGTCCAGAAAGCCTCAAGAACAGGCTTCCATTCTTTTTCGCCCCGTGAAATTTCATCTAACTCGTTTTCAAGGTTGGCGGTAAAGTTGTAATCCACATATTGTGTGAAATGCTCAGTCAAAAAGCGTTTCACGATGCGACCTATGTCCGTAGGGTAAAAGCGTCTAGTTTCAAGCTCCACATATTCGCGAGATTGCAACGTAGAAATGATGCTGGCATAAGTAGAAGGTCGGCCAATATCATATTCTTCAAGCGTTTTTACCAAACTGGCTTCAGAGAAGCGCGGTGGTGGTTCAGTGAAATGCTGATCAGCAGAAACGGCTAGCAATTCAATTTTGTCACCTTCTTCCATAATCGGAAGAATCTTGTCTTTTTTATCGTCATTCTCCTTTGCCGTGTCACTGGTCGCATCAACACCTTCTTGATAAACCGACATGAACCCAGGGTCGCGAACGACGGATCCGCTAGCACGGAAGAAGTTACCTTCGCTGCAAGATAAATCAGCCGATACGGTATCCATCGTCGCGTGAATCATCTG
Source organism: uncultured Leucothrix sp. (assembly GCA_938004025.1). Lineage (GTDB taxonomy): Bacteria > Pseudomonadota > Gammaproteobacteria > Thiotrichales > Thiotrichaceae > Leucothrix. The sequence goes on from CALKXC010000368.1 coordinate 4,623, forward strand.
ACTGGCTAGGGTGCGTTTCCAGATAAGGTCATAGAGTTTGTACTGTTCATCTGTCAGATGCTGTTTGATCTCATCTGGGATATTTGTAACTGAGGTTGGACGTATCGCTTCGTGGGCCTCTTGAGCATTCTTGGACTTCGTTTTAAATTCACGAACGTCAGGATTAACCGCTTGCTGCCCAAAGCGCTGACTGATTAGGCCACGTGCTTCTTCAATAGCATCGTTACCCAAGGAAACCGAGTCGGTTCTCATATAAGTAATGAGACCAACAGGGCCATCACCAAGGTCGATTCCTTCGTAAAGTTGCTGTGCAACACTCATGGTGCGTCTTGTGGTGAAGCGGAGCTTTCTAGCCGCTTCTTGCTGAAGCGTCGAAGTAGTAAAAGGAGCAGAAGGGTGGCGTTTACGCTGCTTCTTTTCTAAACGAGTAACGGTCAGGGTGCCAGGAGAAGTGGTTTCACCCTCGCTGTTTTCGATTAGGCCCGAGTCATCAGTTATCGTTTTTCTTGCCCCGAGCGCTAGCTCTGAGCTATTTAAGTCGAACTGCTTTAGATTGTTACCTGCTAAAGTGTGCAATTTAGCTGAGAATGGTTGTTTATCCTTCTCCACCGACGCGTCTAAAGTCCAGTATTCCTGAGGAATAAAGGCTTCAATTTCTTCTTCTCGCTCAACAATCATGCGCAAGGCAGGGCTTTGAACCCGACCGGCAGAAAGGCTAGGTTTAATTTTTTTCCAAAGTAAAGGAGATAAATTAAAGCCTACTAAGTAGTCAAGTGCCCGTCTAGCTTGTTGCGCATCGATCATCGGCATCGCAAGCTGGCGTGGGTTGGCTACAGCTTCTTGAACAGCTTTTTTATTAATCTCGTAAAAAACGACTCGGGTGACTTCTTTGTCTTTGAGCAGGTTTTTTTCTTTGAGGTACTCATGAAGGTGCCATGAAATAGCTTCACCCTCTCTATCAGGGTCGGTCGCTAGATGTAGAGTTTTAGCTTTTTTTAGTGACTTAACAATGCGATCAACATGCTTTTTATTACGATCTATCAGTTGATATTGCATGTTAAAGTCGTCGTCAGTGTCTATCGCACCGGATTTTGGAATCAAATCACGCACATGCCCATAAGAAGCGAGTACTTCAAAGTCTTTGCCCAAGTATTTTTCGATTGTCTTTGCTTTAGCCGGTGATTCGACGATGACGAGGTTATCGCTCATATGGTAATGATCTTAATTAAAATTTGTGGCAACCATACACCGATTTCAGAAGTAGAGTAAAGAGCGAAGTGAGGGAAAGTTAGGAGATTGTAAGAATAGAAACAAGGGGCGTCCTTGCCCTTTGTTTGTAAAAACTTAGTGGTAACTGAGTGGTTCGTTACCCATTGCGACAGAATCCATCCAGATATAGGAAGCCTCAGAGTCTGGTTGATTTAACAGCAACATCAGTACAACCCATTTGAGTTTATTGACATCAAAATCTTTGTCTTTGAGTTCAAGTATTCTATCGATTGCGCGCTCACGCATTTCATGAGTGAGGACTTTGGATTGCTCAAGAAACATCAAGTAGCTTTGACATTCAAAGCTCAACCAGCGTGATTCGTAGCGGGAAAACACCCGAATACCACGTGAGCTTGGTTCTGTGATATAAACTTCGGTTTCGTCAGCTAAGCTTTCTAGCCAATCGAAGGCTTTACTAATGTCGTTATTAGGGAAGCCTGCATCCTGTAAATAGTGCTGAAGGGCGGCTTTGTTTTGAGTAACATCGTCAACTTCAGAATAGTTTTCAAACAAGTAAAAAAGCACATCCAGTGTATTTTCTTTTGTGTTCATAGTGTCCCGTTTATCCGTCCATTATCTCAGCAAGGGCGATTAATCAGAAACTATGAACTCACAACTACTCACGAATACGCGTATAGCTACCCCGTCCATTGGATGCAATTAAGCCCTGCAATTCCATTAGTAAAAGCATGGATGAAAGCGCTGCAGGGGTCAATCCCGTTTGTATGACTAAATAGTCAATTGATACAGGATCATAGCCCATTACTTCCAATAGTCGGTCATTTTCAGCATTTCGTTCTGTTTCGGACGTTTTTCCTGAACCATTAACAAGCACCTTAAGTTCTTTTTGATCGAGCAGGTAGATATCAATTTGTGAGGCTAAATCTTCCATAACATCATTGGCCGTTTCAACGAGTTTGGCACCTTGCCTTATTAATTTGTGGCAACCTCTGGCTAATGGGTTATGTATTGAACCTGGAATTGCAAATACCATTCTTCCTTGTTCATTCGCATAATCTGCTGTGATAAGGGAACCACTTCTTTGGGCTGCTTCCACCACTAAGGTTCCAATCGATAAACCACTGATTATACGATTACGTCTAGGGAAGTTTTGTGCTCGAGGAAGTGTCCCAATTGGATTCTCACTGATTAATGCGCCTCTCTCAGCGATTTGATGAGCTAGGGCTCTGTTTTTTGCGGGGTAAACTCGGTCTAAGCCCGTTGCCGTGACCGCAATGGTCACTCCGTCATCAGCTAGTGCCCCCTGATGTGCTTGGCCGTCAATTCCTAGTGCAAGACCACTGGTAACGCATAAGCCTACCGAGGCGAAGTGTCTGGCGAACTCAAAGGCATTGTTATTGCCACTTTGAGTGGGTGTTCTACTACCAACGATAGCTATTTGAGGATCACTAAGCAGCTCAATATTCCCATTAACATAGAGTAAAGGGGGAGCGGAGCTGATTTCGCGTAAGTGCGAAGGGTATTCTTTGTCGTTGATAGTAAGCAGATGGTGGTTTTCGTGCTCAAGCCAGAGCATGTCTGGTTTTGCTGCGTCAAGTGTTTGAGAAAGTATTGCCTGAATTTGTCGGTTGCTTATACCCGTTTTTTGAAGCGTTGCTTGGCTCGCGTTGAGAATGGTTTCGGCGTCACCAAGATGTTTCAAAAGTTTATGAATGGCTTGGCAGCCAACACCTGGCGCTCGCCATAGCGAGATCCAGGCTTGCATCGATTTAGTATCATTCACAGGGAGTTATCAGTTCCATCAAGGGTTACCAATCTTATACCCATTTCGCACCGCATGGTCAGATTTTGTAATTAATGCATAACTGAAGCGATCACTGACACTGAACACAACCGCTGTTGCAGCCCGTTCTGGTGGAATGATGACCTTGTCAGCGGCAGAGACATAACCTTTTTCGATTCCGGCGTGTGGATCAAGTACTTCACGGCTAGGCTGATAAACGCCTAATACGTAGCCTGGTTTAAAACCGTCACGCTTGCCTTTGTTAATCGCAATAATCATCCCCGTACCACTAATCATACTAGCGTCGTATAATGACATCACTGTTCCGCGTACTCTGTGTCTAGGGATTTGAATTGGCGCTTTTAGATTGTGCTCATGATTTTTAATATTAAGCAGTCGATCACCAGGGCGAACTTCACGTTTCATGTTAAGTAGCTTGGCGACGGTGACAGGCCCGGGTCTTTCAATTTCGGTTTGAGAGCCATAACTCACTTCATGGCCAATAGATTCACCTGTATCTGGATCAATCATTTGTTTACCCACGCTAAATACAGCATGGCGCTCTAGTTTTTGACCTCTGAAGTTCTTGACGTAAACATTTCGGCCTGTGTCTAGCAGCAAACTAAAATCTTGTCCGTCGACAATGTAAGGAGCCTTTTTAATAGTCGCTTCGTCTAAAACTCGAGGCCAAGCTAGAAATGGCGCTAAAGTTGAAATTGGGTCACCTGTGCCATCAGTTCTTTCAACTCTAATTTGTGGAACCATACGATCATTAATCGTCACCGTATCTCGCCCGCGAGTCTGTCTCTTGCCTTGATAAATATAGAGTACGTCGCCCGGGAAAATTAGATGTGGGTTAGTAATTTTTTGGTTTTTATCCCAAACCTCAGGCCAGAACCAAGGATCTTTTAGAAACTTATTTGCTATTCCCCAAAGTGTGTCTCCTTTGCGGACTTTATAACGAAGAGGCGCGTCGCCTTTTAATTTACCTTTAGTGCGAGTGACTGTTCGAACAATTTTAGGCTGATTGCCATTTAGTTCCGCTGCAGACTTTGGCATACCGTAGTAGCTATCGAAGTTTGCATTTGATTTGCTAACCGCTGGTGAGGTCGGCGATGAAAGATTGTTTTTAATAGTGTCTTTGTTGCAGCCACCGAGTAAAATGCTGCTGAGCACGATAACAGAGGTAAATATCTGTCGTGTAATGTGGAAAGACATGGTTTGCCCTCTCGTTCTTATTCGTTAT
>CALKXC010000369.1 GCA_938004025.1 uncultured Leucothrix sp.
GCTGACCAAAAATAGCACGAATACCCGCTTCCCAAGGGTTCCAAACACCTGGAATGCGTAGGCCCGTTGACATCAATGGGGCAATTGCTGTATCTCCAAGATGATTTTCTATCTGTGTTATATCAGCGTCTAAATCAAATATTCGACGGATTTGTGACACCATATTATGACGTTCCGATTCGTCATCAATTTCAAATGCTATAGAAAGCGAATTGTTATTGGAAAGTGATGCTTTAAACCAGCCTCTCGCCTCATTACAGATAAACGTTCGGTAGTAGTAATCCTCACCTACTTCTTCAATACCTTTCACCGCTCTTTTACGATAGAAGCTTAAAAGATGTGACCAGTTAAACGGCGGATTATAGGCTAAGGTAATCCGCCCATCCGATAGAGATTCACTTGATGATAGTTTCACTTCTGTTGATAACTTAGATTGAAGTTGCTTACTTTTCAGCGGCAATGACAGAAATTTCAAACAGCAAAACATCTCGAGCCATAGAAGCTTCCACACAAGCGCGAGCCGGTGCAAAACCTTCAGGTACCCAGCTATCCCACACTTCATTCATTGCTGCGAAGTCGTCCATGGTTCTTACGTAAATAGTCGCAGATAATATATGCTCACGATCACTGCCCGCTTTCTCAAGAAGGGCGTCTACTTTAGCAAGTGTGGAAAGTGTCTGGCCTTTTATGTCTTGGGTTGCATCGTCACAAACCTGACCGCACAGGTAAATGGTCCCGTTGTGTTTCACAATTCGGCTCATGCGGGCTTTAGTTTCTATTCTCTCGATCATGTCAGCTTTATCTCCAAATTAATCATGCAATGTTTACATACCGGGCATCATATTGCACTGACCTAAAATGCTTTGCCATGCTTTTGTGTGACGATTTCTTGCCTCTACCCATTGTCCCCAGAGGCTGTTTGGGTCTTGCATATTAAAAACCTGATGAGAATATTCTTTCATTGCTGGTGTGGCAGGAAGTTGATTAATGATGAAATCATTTTGAACAAACCATGGTTTAGCGGCTTTTTCAACAAAGGCCATGTAAGGTTGAACTTGCTGAACATAAAATTTTTGAAACACGTTGCTTAAAACGGTGGCACGTTTTGGTTTGTGACCTTTATAACAAAAGGGTTTTTGTTTGAGTCGGGTATTTATTGCCCCTGCCACGTTGTTAAGTGTATGGGTCAGCATTGGCATAGTGGCAATAACTTGTGAACCAAAATCACTATGATGTAATGCAGCGTACTCTGTTTCAATATCATCTAACCACTCTGGAAGTTCAATTGTGGTTCCACCGATCTTTGTGAGGGTTGCTAGATAAGCAAACCTTTCAACGGCCTTATGTATTTTTGTGATGGAGTCACTATCGACTGAAAGGTCTAGGCTAAAGGGTTCTGCAGCTAATTTGAAATGCCCGGTAATTTCAGCTGAGCTGTAAATACCATTCCAGATTTCAGCTGGAAGATTCCTTTGCTTTATCTCATAGATTTCTTGGAGCCTAGTTTGAAACTTTATTTGAGTTTCATCTAGGTCTTTAACATCTGCAATTAATGCTCGGCAATCTTGAAGCGATTTAATAAAGCGTAACTCATAACGCATTTTTTGGCTGGCTGGCATGACTTTGCCAAGCGAGCTGTTGCGTTCGGAAATAATTGAAAGCATGTCACATTGACGAAAATCTAAAACTTCCCAAAGGCCTTGACGGATATCAGTAGTCGCAATAATACGGTCACGTTTTTCAGGAAATGTGACTAGTAGATTTTCTGGGGAAGAAGCCGATATTTCTGTATCCAACACGTTGCTCATGCGCTGTGCATAATCATCCAAGAGCGCTTGCGGAGCATTGGAATTACAGCCACTGAGAAACAGAAGGACAAACAACAAAAAAAGGGATAAATAAGGCATACCTCAAACCATAAGCTTGATTTGAGGTATCTGCAATAAGACTGAAATCCGTTGGGACTTATTGAGTTGAAATTTTAGGAGTAAAGCAGGCTCGAGCCGGAGTCATCAAACAGATGTAACTTATCTGCGTCAGCCGTAAACGCAACTTTATCGCCTTTTGATAAATTTAAAATTCCCGGTAGCTTAGCAACAATCGGTTCTGCATTATCGGCGACGGTTACGTAAAGCATCGTGACTTCACCCAGCGCTTCAATAAATGAAATCTCACCGTGTAATAAACTATCGGGTTGCTCACAGAGCCTTAAATCTTCAGGCCTTACACCAAATGAAACAGGTTTACCCATCAAAGATTCATCTATCGCTATTGGTGAATCTATCTTAATTTGATCGGCCAGTTTAATTGATGATTGCTCACCAACGGCGGTTACTTCAGCTGCCAAAATATTCATCGCAGGCGAGCCAATGAACTGAGCAACAAATAAATTAGCGGGTTTGGTCTATAGCTCAAGTGGCGAGCCAACCTGTTCTATTCTACCAGCAGATAACACAACGATACGGTCGGCAAGGGTCATTGCTTCAACCTGATCATGTGTGACATAGATCATGGTTGTATCCGGCATCGACTCTTTGAGATTGGCGATCTCTAAGCGCGTTTTGACACGTAAAGCGGCATCAAGATTAGATAAAGGTTCGTCGAACAAGAAGACTTTTGGGTTACGAACAATCGCCCGCCCGATCGCTACTCGTTGACGTTGGCCGCCAGATAATGCTTTGGGTAGCCGTGTTAAATATTCCGTTAGTTGAAGCATTTCCGCTGCTTCAGTTACCCGTCGATTGACTTCTTCTTTATTGTGCTTTCCAATACGCAGACTAAACGCCATATTGTCATACACCGTCATGTGCGGGTAAAGCGCGTAGCTTTGAAACACCATGGCAATGCCACGCAACGAAGGCGGAACATCGTTTACGCGCAGACCATCAATTTCCATGTCGCCATCGGTAATCGA
>CALKXC010000370.1 GCA_938004025.1 uncultured Leucothrix sp.
GGTATTGATATTGCCATCGTTGCGATAAGCGACGAATAGACTCGTTGCATCGTGAGCCATCCAACCTTCTAGAATGTCGGCTTGTGAATTAGCACTACTAATGTCATTGCCATCTACACCAAATGACTGTAATTGATTCCAGTCATTGATATTGCCATCGATACTTAGGGTCTGATTATTTGACACTGGATCGGTTACAACACCGCCATTACCATCTAGCTGATAAGTGAAAGCGCTGTTGTTACCGTCAGGAAAGTAATCAACTTTAGGGTTTGATGAAAATGCTGAATTATCACTTCTAAACAACACGTTAATCGACTCAGGGTTACCAATGGCACTGCGCGTGACACTCATTTCGGTAATATCACTCTGTGCACTAGCGTTCAAAACGCCACTAATAGGTTGCCAAGACCAATTGCTTCCATTGCCAGTGTACTTAAACAACGTCCAGCCATTCATGAGGTAGTCAGCACCGACAGCACCATTGATTTTGTAACCTGTGTCACTATTCACGTCGGTGTCGAGGTAAACACCCCACGCCCACCAAGATGATGTGTTTATCGCGCCATCATTTCGATAGGCGACATATAATTTATCATCTGAATGTGCCATCCAGCCTTCACGCCAATCTGCCTGTCCTTGCGAAGTCGTGATGTCGTTAGGATCTTGCCCTAGGGAAGTTATTCCGCTCCAATCAGATACGCTGCCATCAATCGTTAAAGCACCATTGTTGACAGGGTTACTGATATCCCCAGGGTTCGTAATTTCGATAACAGGCACAACCTCCCAAACTATTTGGTCAGTCCAACTAGTCAGTACTCCAGCTGATCGCTGCGCTCTTATGCGAATGCGCATCTGCTTTGAGGAAGAGACATACGCGCTAATATTGCTGTTGATACGTTTCACCGCAGGATGATTGCTTTCATTGCCTACCGTAGCTGTTTCAAATTGCTCCCATACCGATGCTTGGTAGTTATAAATAAAGGCCTGCTGAGTAACATTCAACAATGAATATTGCCCGTTGTGTCTGACGTTGATCTCAGCGATATCTGCTATATCTTCCTGAATAGTGGTCGTTGCGTAATAATCGATTACTTTACTGCCATTAACAGTCACCGAATTGATGTCGTAAGTCTCACCGTCAATCGCTGCAAGACTCGCTAAAGTCCCCGAATCAAAGCTACCCACCGTTTGAGTCACAGCGGTTGGAGTGTAGTAACTATTGGAAGGCGCAACTAGCACCTTAATCAATGCAATATCTTGACCGCCTTGACTATCACCCACGGTATAAGTCAGTGTGTCTATGCCTGAAAAACCGGTGTTTGGCGTGTAACGGTAGTTTCCATTTCCAAGATTACTCACACTGCCATTGGTGGCGGTGGTTGCCAGTACATTTTGAATAGTTAACGCATCACCTTCTAGATCACCATCATTGGACAACAGCTGATTACCTGTAAAGTTAAGCGCCGTATTGATGTCAGTTTGGAATCGATCATCACCTGCTGATGGTACGTGGTTAATGCTAGGTGCCTGTGCGCCATTGAACGACACGACAACCAAAGCGTACTGAGTCAATGGAATGTTGAAGGTGATTTTTTGCCCATTCTGACTAAACCCAATGTTAGTTCCAGCAGTGTTGGTATTATCAGGGTTGCTCAACTTCACGTTATTGACCGTCTCACCATTTGGCACGGTGTAGGTCACAGAGATATTAGTTGGAACCACTGAGAAGTTACCATTTAGCCCGATGAAATTAGTGAACTGAAGCACCGCTTGTTTGTTGAGCTGAGAGGTCTCTACATACACTCGATCATCTGCATTGGTTGTGACACTCACTGTGCTGACGCTACGTACCTTGTTTGCTAATGTGGTACGAGCAGCAATGTTGTTATTCGCTAGGTATTGCTTGCCTAAGGGCGCTGAGAAGTAGTGTGTTTTACCTGCGCCATAGCTTTGCACTTTTGAGCTAGGTAAAGCCTGACCACGATTGAAACCAAGTAGGTCTGCCAATGCATAATTGCTGCGGGTCGTGCCGTATTCGTTCATACCCGTTGGGTTAGGCCCGGTGACAATCAGCTGGCCACCTTGCTGCACATAAAGGCGTAATCGCTGAGCTTCCTCATCCGTAATCGCCTGAATGTTGGGCATGAAAACAGATTCATACTGGTTTAATTCTGCCTGGCTTGGTACGAGCAATATATTGAAAGGAATATGCTCGTTAACCAATACCTTCAACACACCACGGTGCTCACCAAGGTAGTCACGCTCGTACACACTGTCTAGTGTGCTTTCACTCCACCACAGCTCATCCGACCCACCATCCGTGGTGGCGAACATGCCTAAACCTTCAAACTTATCGACGTAATCGCGACTTGGGGAGGAGAATAAAATTCCAGTCTTAGCCGTCGAGTCTGCTTCAAATAAGTAAGGTGCGTTTACCTTACTCCAGTTAAACATACGCGTACGATATGCATCCCCCACTGTCGTGGCCATTTCTGGAACTTGAAGCTCATAAGGGTTATTTCCTGCGATTAATGCCTGTGCCATTACCTGCTGGGCATCATCCGCCTGCTTACCGTAAGTGAAGGTCCATGATGGCTTTTCACCGGTTGCACCACGTGCATATTTTAAGGCCGAGATAAACGAGATCCAATCGTCAGTTCTTGCGTTTCGCATCCCAACGTTATTACTCATGGTATCGATTTCCCACACTTTAGTGAGCCCCTCGATATCCTTTAGGAAACTGGCGTCTAGTCCATAAATTGTGCCACCGTTATAGTCCGTTGGCAGTGTTTCTGCAAAGACTGCAAACTCGGGATTAACACCTCTTGAAATTGTGGTTAGATCTTTTAAAAATCTTGCTAACTCTTCATGACGCCAGTGAATCCACCGTTTCCAAGCAGGATTATTCCAATCTTCAGTAAACGGTCTAGTGAAGCCTGTATCCGCCTCAAACTTAGCAATGGCTTCTGGATTAAAGTCATTCCACTTGGTGTTACCAAAGTCAGCATAAATCGGCACATCCGCCCACAAGCCATCAATGCCGGTATCGACCATTCTTTTGATCCGGTCGAAGAAGTAGTTACGGTAACCGGTTGAGCTAGGTGACATCCACGCACTTTCAGCATCCTCTTCAACCCAGAAGACTTGGCCGCCGCCGCCGTAGAATACATTTTGCTGCCCATCCATGCCCATCTGCACCCAGTCAGGATGGTCTTTAGCCATCGTGTTTGGGATATTTTTACCGTTGGGTGTGATGACCTCTAAAGCAGGGATATACCAAACAACTCGCAGTCCACGCTTGTGCGAGGCATCCGCAAACTGCCGCATCAGCGCTAGCTCTAACTCAAACTGTGCCTCAGTTTGATAGTTAGAAAGATCGGAGTCTGCTTCAACTACCGTTACGTTCTGCGCCTTCAGCGTATCAAGCATCGTGTCGATTTCTTGCTGGCTCATACCAACGGCAATTGCAGCTCCACCAATCTTGGCTGTTCTAGCCCAATTATCAAAAGCCGTTGGTTGTGCAGCTGAAGCGGACCCAATACAGGTCATGACGAAAACGAGAAAACAGAGGCAGCTATGCCACGGTGCGGGGGTCACC
>CALKXC010000371.1 GCA_938004025.1 uncultured Leucothrix sp.
GAGGCACTGGTATCGATTGCCCCACCAATCAACTTACCAAAAATGACAAAATATAAAGCCATCGTGATGGCCGGGGGGAGAATGGTTTGTACCCAAATACGAGTGAAGCGGAAAATCTCTTTAATGAGAATCGTTTTCAGCGCGGTCATTTGATCTTTTAGGTTCATGCTACAGCCTCCGCTTTTGATGCTTGGCTAGAATTATTTTCTTGGACCAGATTAATAAATAACTCTTCTAATCGATTGGTCTTATTGCGAAGGCTTTCGACACGAATATTTTGAGCATTGAGGACCTCAAAAATTCGATTAATCGAGCGCTGCTTATCCAGTTCGACTTCCAAAGTGTTCTCATCAATTTGACGAATGTCGAATTCGTCAGTTTGAGGTAATGCGGTAATTGGATCTTTTAAATCAAGAACAAACGTTTGCGTTTGCATGCGCGACAACAAAGATTTCATGCTCGTGTTTTCTACGATATCGCCTTTATTGATAATAGCAATGTTGCGACAGAGACTTTCCGCTTCTTCCAAATAATGTGTTGTCAGAATAATAGTGATTCCTGCCTCATTTAGTCGCTTAAGGAAGTCCCACATTGAGCGACGAATTTCAATATCCACCCCAGCAGTTGGCTCGTCTAGTATGAGTAGCTGAGGTCTATGGATGAGCGCTCTAGCAATCATCAAGCGTCGTTTCATTCCGCCTGATAATTCACTAGCCATGCTTCTACTTTTATCAGCAAGTTCAAGCTGCTCTAACAATTGCTGCGCACGAACTTTGGCTTCTTTGCGAGGCACACCATAGTAGCCTGCTTGATTTAGCAATATTTCTTCAACAGGTTCAAAGACATTAAAGTTAAACTCTTGTGGTACCAAGCCAATCATGGCTTTTGCTTCACTTCGCTGCGTTTCTAGGTCAAAACCGTGAATGCTAACGTCGCCATTTGATTTATTCACAAGTGACGAAATAATACCAATTAGGGTCGATTTACCTGCACCATTGGCCCCTAAAAGCGCAAAAAAGTCACCTTTTTCTACAGACAAGCTAACGTCGTTTAGCGCGGTAAATCCATTTTTGTAAGTCTTGTTTAGATTAGAAATTTCTAATGCTTTACTCATCTTGGGTGCCTATTGCGACAGTGTAATTGCCGCCAATTGATTAAAATATTGGAAGTGTATCTCTGGAACATGAAACTCAAGCGGTGTGAAATAATATCACGATGGAGAAATCTACAAAACAGATTACAGCTTTAGATAATACAGCATGGCAAATAAGGTGATGATGGATGTGGCGTTACCTACGATTACCATTGAAGCAACACTGACTGGGTCCTGATTAAATCGCTCAGCCACCATATAATTGAGAACGGCTGGGGGTAGTATTGCAAACAATAATAATTGCTGTTGTTGCACTAGCTCTAGCGGAATCAGCCAAATCAGGAATATTGCGGCAAGAAGTCCTGACAGGGGCCTAACGACTGACCCTAGTAGGCCAATGCGCCAAGCATCGAGGTTCACATCGATCATGCGTATGCCTAGCGTGAATAGCATTAAAGGAATACAGATTTCACCCAATAGCTGGATCGGCAAAGCCACTGCTTCTGGTAACTGAAAACTTGCAAAGCTTAAACTTACGCCAACAATAGTAGCTAGGTTTATAGGCATGAGTAAAAGCTGTGACCAAGAAATTTTGCCACCTACCAGCCTTGTTCCTAGGGTGAAATGCAGGCAGTTGCTGCTTAGAAATAAAACCATGGCTGCGGCCAGTGCTGACTCACCAAAAGCAAGGATGGCAATAGGTAGTCCCATGTTTCCACAGTTGTTGAACATCATGGTTGGCACAAAGACTGGGAATGGTAATTTTTTCCAGTAGGCGATCGCCCAAGCGACAAAGCCTGAAAAAATAACAACTCCCACTCCCGCTACCATTAACCAACGATAGGACCATAAATCGAACTCACTGCGCATCAGTGAGTCGATCACAAGTGCAGGGACAAAAACGTCGATATTCATTCGGTTGACGGTTGCTATATCACTCGGTCGCCAGCGGCCATAAAGGTAGCCAATCAAAATAATCGAAAACACAGGGAACAGAACGCCAAACACCTGAGACATGATTGATTAACCTAGGAAAAAGGAGATAAGAGGGCGGCATTATAACGGAGCTTAGTGTTATTCAATAGTATTGCTTTATCTGGCTGTTAGTGAAATTTTTCTGTGATTTTATAAAAAATGATTTACGTACGTCATTTTTTGTTTTACCTTATGCCCATGGTAAGAATATGAAACGAGTTACGGTCCACGATGTTGCAGCTGAAGCCAAAGTTAGTTTGGCGACAGTCGACCGTGTGCTAAACGGTCGGCCCGGTGTTAAAGCGGCAACTATCGAGCGTGTCAATACGGTTGTGAAAAAGATAGGTTTTACTCGCGATTGGCATGCGGCAAACATGGCAAAGCGTCGAGATTATAAAATTCGTTTTCTAATTCCAGAAGGTGATAACGCTTTTATGGCTTTGCTACGAGAGGAAGTCAAAGCCGCGTCTCAGGTAGAGCCCCAACGTAGAACTTTTGTTGAAGCCAATGCGATACCGCCTTTTGATGGGGAAGCACTGGTTAGAGAATTAGACAATATTAAGAAGGACGAGGTTACAGGAGTAGTGTTCGTCGCTACGGATGCTCCAGGTGTTAAAGAGGCGATTAAGCGCTTAGCCGAGCGAGGAGTAATCCCCATTACTTTGGTTTCGGATATACCTAACTCAATGCGAGCGCACTTTGTTGGAATAGATCATATTGCAGCAGGCAGAACAGCCGCTAGCTTGTTAGGCCGATTTATTAAGCCTAACAAAGGGAAGGTCGCTGTTGTAGCAGGTTCTATGTTGCTTCGAGATCATGTGGATAGACGTTTTGGTTTTGAGCAGGTTATAAGTTCAGAGTATCAGGGCATAGAAGTACTCCCTGTTTGTGAAGGCTTAGATGACAATAAAATGACACAGTTACTTGTCGAAGCGTCACTAAAAACTCATCCAGATTTAATCGGTATTTACAATGTGGGTGCGGCTAAACGAGGTTTAATTAGCGCCTTAAAAGCTCATAACAAACAAGATGATGTATGCGTAGTTGCCCATGATTTAACGGATGACTCACGTGAAGCTCTAAGAGATGGAACCTTCGATGCAGTGATAAATCAAGATCCACCGCATCAAGTTCGAAGCGCAATAAGACTCGTTAGAGCTTATGCCGATAAAAGTGCTTTTGAGGAAAGCCAAGAGCGGATAAAGATTGATATTTTCCTGAGGGATAATCTTATTGATTAACTCTTTAGGGAAGCAGTATCGAATTGCAGAGGTGGTAGTATTAATGCCACAAAATTTGAAATAAATTGAGGTACGTAAATCATGTATCTGGGTATTGATCTCGGAACATCATCAGTTAAAACCATCTTAATGGATGCTGATCAGCGTGTGCTTGCAAGTGCTAGTGCGGCGCTGACCGTGCAGCGTCCTCAGGATGGCTGGTCGGAGCAAGATCCAGAAAGTTGGTGGCTGGCAACCTGCCAAACGATGGATCAATTAGCTGCTGAGAACGGCCTTGCGATGAGCCAAGTCAAAGGCATTGGCCTCTCAGGGCAGATGCATGGAGCAACCTTACTAGATAAAGACGATAACGTACTTTATCCCGCCATATTGTGGAACGACTCACGCTCAGAAGCGCAGTGTAAAACGCTAGAAACTAATTGCAAAAATAGCCGAGAGTTATCCGGCAACATTGCGATGCCGGGTTTTACCGCCCCTAAAATATTATGGATTAAAGAAAACAGACCTGAAATCTTTGACAAGATTGCCAAAGTGCTGCTTCCAAAAGATTATCTACGTTTTCGCCTAACCGGTGAGTACATTTCTGAGATGTCGGATGCGTCAGGAACGCTGTGGTTAAACGTAGCGACGCGCACTTGGTCGGATGAGTTATTAGCGGCGACAGGTCTCGATCAGTCTCACATGCCAAGATTAGTAGAAGGCAGTCAGTCATCCGCTCGATTGCTCTCGGAGCTCCAACAGAAGTGGGGCATTATCCAACCTGTGGAGGTTGCTGGTGGTGCTGGGGACAATGCAGCTGCAGCCTGTGGAATGGGAACGGTCACCGTTGGACAGGCCTTTCTATCTTTGGGTACTTCAGGCGTTTTGTTTGTTTGTAACGATAAGTTCTCACCCAATACAGACAGTGCAGTGCACGCTTTTGGCCATGCCATTCCAAACACATGGCATCAAATGGGCGTGATTTTAAGTGCTACCGACAGCTTGCAATGGCTTTCAGGAATAACCGGTAAATCTGCTGCTGAGTTAACCTCCTCATTGGGTGATACACCTGTTAATGCATCAACAGCAACTTTCCTTCCTTATTTGGGCGGTGAAAGAACGCCGCACAATGATGCCAGTGCTAGAGGCATGTTTGCAGGCTTGACTCATTCACACGGTGTGAATGAAATGACCCAGACTGTTTTAGAAGGTGTTGCCTATGCCTTCAAAGATAATCAGGCCGCATTGAAACAAGCAGGTACAGATTTTGAAAGCGCCTTCGCTGTCGGAGGAGGCTCTCAATCTGAGATCTGGTTAAAGATTATCGCATCTATTATTGAGCGACCTTTGTTAACCCCAAAAGGGGGAGAGCAGGGAGCAGCGTTTGGCGCAGCACGTTTAGGTTTATGTGCGGCAGAATTATTAGATCCACAAGAAATTTGTCATGCCCCTGAAGTTGATCGCGTTATCGAACCGATACCCGCACTTCAGGAGCAATATCAGCAAGGATACGCTCGTTACAAAGCGCTTTATCCTGCAATCAAAGAGGTTATGCAGTTATGAGTGATTTTTTCGGTAATATTGAGCCTATCAAATTTGAAGGGCCAGATTCCACCAACCCATTAGCTTATCGTTATTACGATGCGAATCGGGT
>CALKXC010000372.1 GCA_938004025.1 uncultured Leucothrix sp.
ACTGCTTATAGAAGACACCAGCAAAAAAATCATATCAACTATGTTCTTCTCTCTGGTGTTATGGGCTTACTTTTAGTTGGGATAATGATTGTTTTAGTCGTCCCTTCAAATCCCCAATCCATCGTTCGACAAACACCAATCACCCCGATTCAAAGCCCTGCAAAAGTCAATAAAATTACTTTAGCTGGAAACACGATGGAGAAAAGTGCGTCAACTCAGCCTCTAACAGAATCTTACCAATCTACCCCACTAAAAAATGGGTCAAGAGTTCAGTTATTAATTAATGAACTAGAGTCTGCCCTTGAAGGTGAACTGATGAAAGAGCTTCAGGCACGTGGGACTCCTTCCCAGTCCTCTAAGCAACTTAATGACTTATTCATCACATCTGATCAGAAGAAAGTTTTTTTGTATAGCTTTTCATGGAAGCCAAACACCACCGGTTTTTATGGAGAAGGAAGATTCCTTTCAAGATTCCAGTTTGTAGACCGTGAACAATGGTTAACCAGAAGTGGAAAGTTTTTCATCACGCTTAGTGAAAGTAATTCCAAGCTTAGAATTAAGCAATTCCACTTTGAAGATAATTTGCACTAGCGGCGTATAAATTTTTGCAACAATTCTGCATGAAATCATGACCATTGCCTCTGCAAAGACACAACTTCTAATAGATTCTAATCAGGCTGAACTAGGCAGCCTGCTTTCTCGGTTCGGAATAGTAATTAATGTCATTAGCCCCGAACTAGAGATCCCAGGAAGCTTTTGGGGAGATGAAGAGGCGGGTCTGATTCGTAACCAGCTATACGCAAGACCTGATACCCCAATACACTCCATTCTTCATGAGAGCTGCCACTACGTTTGCATGGATGAAAGGCGTAGATACACGCTTCACACCAATGCAGGCGGTTCAGCGGATGAAGAAAACGCTGTATGTTATTTGCAAATATTGCTTTCAGACCATCTTAGCTTTACCAGTAAAACTAAGATGATGAAAGACATGGATAGCTGGGGATACAGCTTTCGATTAGGTTCGTCAAAAGCCTGGTTTGAATCTGATGCCTCAGAAACAGCTGATTGGCTTATTGAGCATAAGCTTATAAATCGAGCTCACGCCGTAACTTTCAATTTACGCCATTAAACCTTTAATGCGACGCTGCCTCTAGCAATACCGATACAACCAGAACGCACTACCTCAATAATGGTTTGCTCACTCATAGCGTCAATAAAAGCATCTAACTTCTCGCTTTTTCCCGATATTTCAATAGTGAAAGTTTTATGACTTAAATCAATGATCTTTCCACGAAAGACATCTGCAATTTGCTTAATCATTGTGACTGACTCGGCCTGCTTTGCTTCAAGCTTAATCAGCATCATCTCACGCTCAACATGCTGAAAGTCTGAAAGATCTGTTACCTTCACTACTTCTATGAGTTTATTGAGCTGCTTCAAAATTTGCTCGATGATCTGCTCACTCCCACGGGTGACCAATGTCAACCGAGAGAGACTCTCATCATCCGTTGGAGCCACTGAAAGCGACTCTATGTTATAACCACGCGCCGAAAATAGACCCACAACTCGTGATAGTGCGCCTGATTCATTTTCCATTAAAACTGAGATTACATGTCGCATAGTCATACCAAAATCATTTCATTTTGACCCGCACCAGCAGGAATCATCGGATAAACATTTTCTTCAGGGTTAGTAATGAAATCAAGAAAGTACAATCTCTCCTTATCATCAATCGCCTGCTTTAATGCACCTTCAACATCAGCTGGATCTTTAATCTGTATTCCAATATGCCCATAAGCTTCAGCCAATTTAACAAAGTCAGGCAAAGATTCCATATAAGACATCGAGTAGCGTTTCTGGTAGAAAAATTCCTGCCACTGACGAACCATGCCTAAATAACCGTTATTTAACGATATGATATTGATCGGTAGTTGGTATTGAGTACAGGTCGCTAACTCCTGAATACACATTTGAATGCTGCCGTCTCCAGTAATACAAGCTACCTCAGCGTCAGGGTGTGCTAGCTGCACCCCCATTGCTGCTGGGAGACCAAAACCCATCGTGCCAAGGCCGCCAGAGTTTATCCAACGTAAAGGCTCATCAAACTTATAATACTGAGCTGCCCACATTTGGTGCTGCCCTACATCTGAGCAAACGTAAGCATCACCGTTAGTTAACTGCCAATATTTGTCAATAACATACTGAGCGGTAATCACTTCGGTGCCTTGCTCGTAGCGAAGGCAGTCAGTCTTGCGCCAATCATTAATCTGCGCCCACCATTCTGCAAGCGCCTCTTGATCTGGCTTTTCATCACGACGCTTAAGTTCAGCAACCAAATCTGTAAGTACTTGTTTTACATCACCAACAATTGGGATGTCTACTTTTACATTTTTAGAAATGGAAGCAGGATCGATATCAACATGAATGATCTTTGCATTAGGGCAGAACTTTTCAATGTTTCCAGTAACACGATCATCAAAACGTGAGCCAATAGCAACCACTAGATCAGACTTATGCATAGCCATATTAGCTTCGTAGGTACCATGCATACCTAGCATGCCCACAAATTGAGGGGCAGATGCTGGAAAACCACCTAGACCCATCAACGTATTCGTGACAGGGAAATTAAGCAGTCTTGCAAGCTCTGTAAGCTCACTAGCGCCCCCAGAAAGAACCACACCTCCACCGGTGTAAAGAATAGGAGTTTTAGACTCAAGCAGCGCTGTCGCTGCAAGTTTTATCTGTTTAGGATTGCCTTTTATGCTCGGATTATACGATCGAATATCAACTGTTTCGGGATATACAAATTCGATTTTTTCTTTGCCGTCAGTGATATCTTTCGGAATATCAACAACAATTGGCCCAGGGCGCCCAGAACCAGCAATGTAGAAAGCCTTTTTTATTGTTGGGGCCAGGTCTTCGATATTCTTAACCAGAAAGTTGTGCTTTACGCATGGGCGCGTGATTCCAATGATATCGACTTCTTGGAATGCATCATTACCGATCAAAGCTCGTGGAACTTGGCCGGTGAAAACGACTAGCGGTACAGAGTCCAAGAAAGCGTCAGCAATACCAGTGACGGCGTTAGTCGCTCCCGGCCCTGATGTTACGATCGCAACTCCTACCTTGTTAGTTGCCTTAGCATAGCCTTCAGCAGCGTGTACAGCACCCTGCTCATGACGTGCCAAGATATGGTCAATCTCACCAGCGGCTTTATCTAACTCATCGTAGAGAAACAGTACGGCACCACCGGGATAACCAAATATGGTGTCGACGCCCTCTGCCTTTAGACTCTCGACGAAAATCTTGGCTCCGGATATTTCCACGTTCTCTCTCCTGACTTAATATTCACTACTGGGAAGCTGTGATTTACAAGGCAATGCTTGTGCCACAGAGGTACAGCATAATAATATGATTTAAGCTTTAAATCATCCCAATTATCTATATTGAATAAAAACCAATTAAATGCCATCTATCAATAAAAAAGGCCCTTAACGCGTCACGCTAAGGGCCTTTTAAGTATATGGTGGCTACACCGGGATTCGAACCTGGGACCCCATCATTATGAGTGATGTGCTCTAACCAGCTGAGCTATGTAGCCAATCAATTTTGCTGAGGATGCGAAATATATCGGTATCGCATTCCAGTGTCAACCACGTTTAGACATTAAATCTAAAATGGACAACGTCCCCTTCCACCATGATGTAATCTTTACCTTCTAGACGCCATTTCCCTGCCTCTTTAGCACCAGACTCACCCTTATGTTGAACATAATCGTCATAAGCTATGACCTCAGCCCTAATGAAGCCTCGTTCAAAGTCAGTATGAATACGACCCGCCGCATTCGGCGCAGTGCCTCCGACAGAAACAGTCCAAGCACGTACTTCTTTTTCACCAGCTGTAAAGAATGTTTGCAGATTTAACATGCTGTAACCAGCGCGAATGACTCGGTTCAATCCGGGCTCGCTAAGACCCAAGTCTTCCAAGAACTCTGCTTGATCTTCATCTTCTAATTGTGAAAGTTCCTCTTCAAGAGAAGCACAAACAACCACTAACTCTGCCCCTTCGGTTTCTGCTTGCTTACTCACAGCGTCGAGCAAGGGGTTATTCTCAAAACCATCATCGCTGACATTGGCTATAAACAAAAGCGGCTTTATGGTGATTAGATGAAGCTCTTTCATCAACAAACGTTCGTCATCTTCCAAGTCAAATGATCGAGCGGGTAACCCTTCTCCAAGATGCTCATACAAGCGCTCAAACAAGGCTTTCTGAGAGATGGCATCTTTATTTCCGGAACGAGTATTTTTTGTCACTCGCTGTATTGCACGCTCAACGGTATCTAAGTCCGCTAGTGCCAACTCAGTATTAATGGTTTCTATGTCAGCTAAAGGGTCAACCTTACCGTTAACATGCATAATGTCATCGTTTTCAAAACAACGAACAACTTGAGCAATAGCATCTGTTTCACGGATATGAGAGAGAAACTTATTACCTAAACCTTCACCTTTTGAAGCACCTTCAACCAAGCCTGCAATATCCACAAACTCCATTGTTGTTGGGATGACTCTTTCTTTAGGCTTGACGATATCAGCTAACGTCGCCAATCGTAGATCAGGAACAGGAACAATACCGACGTTTGGCTCAATCGTACAAAAAGGGTAGTTCTCTGCCGAGATACCTGCTTTAGTTAGCGCATTAAACAAGGTTGATTTACCCACATTTGGTAAGCCGACAATTCCGCATTTAAAACCCATAGTTATTACCCTTTTATTTCTATTACTGTGAATGCAAGGTATTCATTACTTTTTGCATATCACCAAGAACGATTCTTTCAATTTCTGACACTGCACGATCAATACTGTTGTTGATTTCAATCTCATCATTAACCGATGGTCTAGACAACACATAATCAGCAACCTTACTTGCCTCGCCAGGATGTCCAATACCCACTCTTAATCGCCAGTAGTCCTTGCCTATTTGAGCATGTGTGTCTCGCAGCCCGTTATGACCGCCATGTCCACCACCAGACTTCAAACGGATAGATCCGGGGCCGATATCTAGCTCATCATGAATCACAAGTACTTGCTCAGGGGATATTTTGAAAAATGACGACAGTTGCTTTACAGATAAACCACTGCGATTCATAAAAGTATTCGGCTTAAGCAGCCAGACTGTCACACCTGCTATGTCAACTTTACAACACTCACCAGAAAACTTCGTTTCTAGCTTGAAAGACCCTGAGAATCTGCGTGCCACTTCGTCAACAAACCAAAACCCGGCATTATGCCGGGTTTTGTCATACTTCAATCCAGGATTACCAAGGCCTGCCATCAGTTTAATCACTGAATCAGTCATAACCTTAGAACCTCTTGTTGTTACTTGCTGATTGTGGCAATTGCCAAGTCATGACCTTCACCAAGAGCAAGCTGAACAGACTCAACGCCGTCTGGCAATGCTAGATCAGATATGTGAAGTGACTCACCCATTTTTAGGTCAACAAGATCTACTTCGATGAACTCAGGAATATCTTTAACCAAGCAGCTGATCTCTACATCCATCATCGACTTAATTACGCGGCCGCCGTCAAGCTTGACACCAGCAGCTGAATCTTCGTTGATGTAGTGAAGTTGAACAGTGATTCTAACCTTCTCTTTACTGTTTACACGCAATAAGTCAGCGTGAAGCACTACCGGGCGTGCTGGGTGACGCTGCAAGTCACGCAACATAACTTTTTCAGAACCAGTTTCTAGCTTCAGGTTAATAATTGACGAATAGAACTGCTCGTCTTGCAAATGACGTACTAGTTGATTTTCTGCCAAGCTGATAGATACTGCTTCGCCTTCACCACCGTAAACAACGGCTGGAATTTTACCAGTACGACGTAGGCGGCGGCTCGCACCTTTGCCTTCATCTGTACGTAGTACAGCGTCTAATGAATATGAAATAGCCATGATTCTCCATGTAACAAAATTGGCCTATATAGGCCTGAACAAATTAGAACTGTAGAATTCGCGACCAAATCTCTACAATTCACCAAAAACTTAAATTAGTCTTAGAAAAAACTTAAGACTCACAGAACAAGTCGCTAACTGACTGATCCTGATTAATATGCAGCATCGTATCGGCTAACACTTGAGCAACCGAAAGCTGACGAATCTTACTGCACTGCTGCGCCTTTATTGAAAGTGGAATTGAGTTAGTCACAACGACCTCGTCCAACTCTGATCCACTAATATTATCAACCGCAGGCCCAGAAAAAACAGCGTGGGTTGCATAAGCGACAACTTTTACAGCGCCTTCTTGCTTTAATGCTTCTGCCGCATGGCAAAGTGTGCCCGCAGTATCAACCAAATCATCGATAAGCACACAAGTTTTACCTCGAACGTCACCGATAATATTCATAACCGCTGAAACATTAGGCTCTGGGCGTCGCTTATCAATAATGGCTAGGTCAACATCACCTATAGATTTTGATAAAGCTCGTGCTCGAACAACGCCACCGACATCAGGAGAAACAACCATAAGGTTTTCATATTCTTTACTGAGAATATCCTGACGCATAACCCCTGAAGCGTATACGTTATCAACAGGTAGATCAAAAAAGCCCTGAATCTGGTCAGAGTGCAAATCTATTGTGAGCACTCGATCAACGTGGCTGGTTGACAACATATCGGCAACAAGCTTCGCTGAAATGGGAACACGCCTTGACCTTACTCTGCGATCCTGCCTTGCATAACCGTAGTAAGGAATTACAGCCGTTATACGCCCTGCTGATGCACGATAAAGCGCGTCAACTACAATGAGCAACTCCATGAGATTATCATTGGTAGGGGCACAAGTTGGCTGGATGAGAAAGACGTCCTGACCTCGGACATTTTCGAGAATTTCGGCATGCACTTCGCCATCGCTAAAACGGCTAAGCTGCATCCGGCCTAGAGGCAAACCAACACATTCAGAAACTTCTTGTGCCAGCTGAGGATTCGCATTACCTGCGAAAATCATCATCCTATCTATCTCGGACATGATTAGTATCTTCCTTAATGACAAAAGTCTGCTTAAAGCAGACTTTTAATCGGAATTATATGGCTGGGTCGGTAGGGTTCGAACCTACGAATGCCGAGATCAAAACCCGGTGCCTTACCACTTGGCGACGACCCATCAAATACTACAAACTAAACAACAGAAATCTTATCTAAAACTGTTAACATAGGCGATTTACTAACCGACTCTGCAACTAAGGCTTTCCATTGCTTTGGCACCTGATTTAATACCTTATTTGCATCTTCTTGTGAGTCAAAGCTGGAAAATATACAACTCCCAGTTCCGGTCATCTTTGGCTTGGCGAACTTACCTAACCAGTGAAGTGCAGCATCAACTTCAGGGTACTGCTTTCTTGCCACTTCCTCAAAAACATTTGAGGTGTCCGTGTCAGGAAAGTCGCGTATTTTAAGTATGGCCTTGTCTCTTGTCAACTGCTCTGACGAAAAAAGTTTCGCTGTAGAAATATGCACTCTAGGATGGATAAGCAAATACCATTTTACAGGTAAATCGATTTCAGTGAGACGGTCACCAATTCCCTCAGCCCATGCATTTTTACCGTTAACAAATACCGGTACATCAGCGCCCA
>CALKXC010000373.1 GCA_938004025.1 uncultured Leucothrix sp.
TATGCGCGATGTAAACCACGTGATCAGTTAGTGGCATGGTTGAATCATCTTATTATGCTCAATGATGATGTTTCAGCCCAAAGGACAGATGTTACGTATTTAATGCAAATGGATGAATTTGCTAAGTTTACAGCCGTTGAAAATGCAAACAAAAGGCTGCTCGATATGTTGGATATTTACCGAGCTGCGCAAACTTCATTGAGTCATTTCATTTTGCCTGCGGCATTTTCGTGGGCTGAATTTAATCTAAAACCATCAAATCGTTCTAAAAAAACGCCTCAACAAATAGCCTTAGATGCCTTAAATAAAGACTTGGCTTATGACAGTTACTGGCAATTAATTTATCGAAATGCAAGTGTCGAAACTGTTTTTGAAACGGAGAGCTTTCAGGAGGCTATATCATTGATAGTAGAGCCTTTACTCGAAAATAAACAGGCTATAATCTATTGATTAATTTTCTCGATAAAGATTAATGCCGCCGAGCTTAAGAAGCGACTAATTTTTAAATTTTGTATTCAAACGTGCTTGAAAATTTTCAGGCCGTCCTTAGATTAGTGTTACTGGCACTTCGACTCTATGGGTGTTGAGCCGGTAAAACTCATTTAATTCGTATGGCTTCTAATGGAGAATATGTCATGAATACAATAGATTTAACCCCACTTTACCGAAATAGCGTTGGCTTTGACCGAATGGCTGCATTGTTAGATAATGCACGCAGAGCGGATTCATCTAGCCAAGGTTATCCACCTTACAATATTGAAGTGATTGAAGATAATCGATACGCAATATCCCTGGCCATTGCTGGGTTTGCGGAAGAAGATTTAGATATTAAGGTTGAAAATGGTGTGCTGACTGTCCGTGGTAAAAAAGCGGAAGAAGGTGATAAAAACTATCTTCACCGTGGTATTGCAAATAGATCATTCGAGCGTAAATTCAACCTCGCTGATTATATTGAGGTAACAAATGCGGACCTTGTAAATGGACTTTTAACCATCAGTTTGTTAAAAGAAATACCTGAGGCGATGAAGCCTAAGAGTATTGCGATTAATCAAGGCAAAATAGAAGATAAGGTTGTGAGAGCGGCCTGACCCAATCTCGCAGAATAACAGTAGCCCCTAAAAGCTAGTTAAACTGCTAGGTAGATAGCGTGAATTGGAAACAATTCACGCTTTTTTTATTTCTTTGACACAAAAATTGACCAGTTATATAGGTATTCATGCGCCTATTTAATCGGAGTAGTAATCTTAGTAAAAAAGAAAAAATAACTCCTTAGGAAGTCATTATGGATCCAGTTTCGCAGGGCGTCTTTGGCGCTGTGTTTGCTCAAACACGAAGCCAAAAGAAAAACTTAGCCAAGGCCGCCGTTATTGGCGCACTTGCTGGTATGGCACCAGATTTAGATATTGTTCTGCGTTCAACAGACGACCCATTGTTTGCTTTAGAGTTTCATCGGCATTTTACTCATTCTCTGATATTTATCCCTATCGGCGCGCTTATTTGTAGCATCGTATTATATTTTTTATTGGCTAAGCGTTGGGGCTTAAGCTTTGCACAAACTTATGTTTGGAGCCTTTTAGGATTCGCCACGCATGGCCTACTAGATGCCTGTACTAGCTATGGAACACAGCTGCTCTGGCCATTTACTGACTTTAGAGTCGCTTGGGATTTAATATCAATTGTCGATCCACTTGTTACTATTCCGCTTATTGCCCTTGCTGTTCTTGCCTCACGGCGTAAGGCTAGGAGATACGCTTTCCTAGCCGTGCTGTGGGTCGGACTTTATTTTGGCTTCTCTTACACTCAGCAACAAAAAGCCTTAGCGGTGGGTTATGCGCAGGCTGAAGAGCGTGGCTTAGAGGTCATTAGGTTAGAGGCAAAACCAAGTTTTGGTAATATTCGTATCTGGAAACTCATTTACGAGACTGAAGATAAATACCATGTTGATGCGGTAAAGGTAGGTTTTAAAGAACCGGTTTTGTGGAAAGGTGACAGCATCAATAAACTTGATATTGACCGAGATTTACCTTGGTTAGATAAGACCTCTCAGCAAGCCAAAGATATTGAACGCTTCCGCTGGTTTTCCAGTGGTTATATCGCGCTAGATAAAGACAGCCCGTATCGGGTAATGGATGTTAGATACTCATTGTTACCCCAAGAGATTAAACCGCTTTGGGGAATTGTATTATCAAATTCTGCCGAGCCCGATGAGCACATCACCTATTACAGCGAGCGTGGTGACTCAGTGGCAGCGATAAAGCGTATTTGGGAAATGTTGTCAAAATAGAGGAAACAACCGATGGATGAACTAGAAACAAGGGATATTGACTGCCCTTATTGTGGTGAAATCATTGAGGTTTATATTGATACTTCTGAGTTACCCCAGAAGTATATCGAGGACTGCCAAGTCTGTTGTAGGCCAATCAACTTCGATGTATCAGAAGATTACGAAGGCGATGTCATTTTGCGTATCAGTCATGAAAATGATTAGGTCAGTCTACGCTCAAAGTTGTGCAATAATATAACTACTCTTAGTTAAATGGGTTAATCTGTGAATAAAATAATATCAAATACTAATAAATCACACCGTTTGAAAAAACAATTTGTAAGGCTTTTTGTTTATGCTTCGATGACAGTGTCATTGGCAGCTTGTGGGATAAACAATAAAAACCTGAGCCCAATTAAGCAGGAGAGCCTTAAAAAAACATCTCAGCAACAAACTTCACCCCTTAAGTATCATGCGGATTGGCCAAGAATAAAAAGTGCCATTCCTAAAGATGATCAGCTTGAATCGGAAGTCGCTTCAATTTTGTCTCAGATGACTTTAGAAGAAAAAGTTGGGCAGATGATTCAACCTAGCCTCGACCAAGTGACTCCAGCTGAGGCCAAGAAGTATAAACTCGGTTCTTTATTAAATGGTGGAGGGTCTTGGCCTGCCAAAAATAAAAGAGCCACCGCGGCTCAATGGGCGAGCACTGCTGATTCCTATTGGCTGGCCTTAGATCAAGCATACAATGATCGTGGATTCAAAGTTCCGTTTATGTGGGCGACAGACGCTGTTCACGGTCATAACAACGTATTTGGCGCAACCGTGTTTCCTCATAACATTGGGCTGGGTGCAGCAAATGATCCAGATCTTATCTACCGTATTGGCCAGGCGACCGCCAGAGAAGTGGCGGCAACAGGCTTAGATTGGACCTTTGCCCCAACAGTCGCTGTTCCTCGTGACTATCGCTGGGGCAGGGTATACGAAGGCTACTCGGAAGATCCTGAAATCGTCTATGACTATGCTGGCAAAATGGTTGATGGCTTACAAGGTGGCTCTAAAGGACTCAAAAGCGATTCGAACGTTATCTCAAACGTTAAACATTGGCTGGGTGATGGTGGAACTAAAAATGGGGTTGACCGAGGGGAAACTCATGCTTCGAAAGAAGATCTTATCAATATTCATGCAGTGGGTTATATCTCGGGTTTAGAGGCGGGTGCGCAGGTTGTTATGAGTTCTTTCAACTCTTGGCACAGTGACGAAAACTATGACCCTTATAACAAAGGTGGCTACAACAAAAAGGTCCATGGCAGTAAATACCTAATAACGGATGTTTTGAAAGGCACGATGGGTTTTGATGGCATTGTTGTGACAGACTGGAATGGTCATAACGAAATTAATGGATGTACCTCATCCAATTGCGCAGCAGCCGTAAATGCCGGTAATGACATTTTCATGGTTACTGCCAATAAAGACTGGAAAGCCTTTTATAAGAATGTCATTGCTCAAGTGAATGATGGGACTATTTCACTGTCTAGGATTGATGATGCGGTTACTCGGATATTGAGAGTTAAGAAGCGGGCTAATCTTTGGGTAAAACCTAAGCCCTCTAGCCGTTCTTTGGCAGGAAAGCAAAGTGAATTAGGCTCAGCGGTTAATCGTGAGCTGGCTCGTGAAGCCGTTAGAAAATCTTTAGTTTTACTTAAAAACAACAGTAATGCGTTACCACTTAAGCCAAGTCAAAAAATCTATTTGACAGGCAGTGCGGCAAATAATATTGGTAAACAAACGGGTGGTTGGACATTAACCTGGCAAGGAACAAAAAACACGCTCAAGGATTTTCCGGGCGCAACGACCCTGAAATTGGCGCTTGAGCAGCACATTGGTGCTGATAATGTCATTACCGATTTCAGCAAAGTCGATGCTAATACCATAGCGGTTGTTGCAATTGGTGAAGACCCTTACGCTGAGTTTTCAGGCGACATCAAAACGCATCAAACGCTTAACTTTGCATCGCTTAAAAAGTCTTATGCTGCCGATTTAAAAACGATTAAAGCGGCAAAAGCGGCTGGAATGACCGTTGTCACTGTCTTTTTCTCTGGTCGTCCGATGTATATTAATGAAGGAATCAATCAATCTGACGCCTTTATAGCGGCTTGGTTGCCAGGTACTGAAGCAACAGGGATTGTTGATAATTTATATCAGCGAAATGGTGCTGACTTCACAGGGCGTTTGTCATACAGCTGGCCTAACAAAGCGTGTTCTGCTGCGATTAACCGAAGCCCGAAACTTATTCAGGGTTACAATACTCCTGATTATGAGCAAGACATTGAGGGTGAAGACAAGCCACTGTTTGACTATGGATACGGGTTATCTTATGCAGATAAAGACGATAGAGCCGAACTTGATACGCTGACTTTAGATGAACGCAAACACGGTTGCGGTCAATCAGCTGCTGAAACTGATCCAACGGCTTTGGAAATCTATGGAAAAAAATCTGCAGATGATTTTCAACTTCGCATTTCAGGATCAAAAAATAAATGGAAGCCTATTTCTATTCCTGCAGCTGACGAATTAATAAATCAAGGCGATGTTCAGGCTACCTCGATCAATTATCAAGGGCAGTATGATGCAGTGAATGTGAAATTCACAGGTGGAGATTTGGCTCAGGTTTATACGCAAACGAAAGACTATCAAGGCCAGAATAAGACGGCTTATGAATATGCTGATTCAACCTTACAGTTTGATATTCGTATGAAGCAATCTCCAACACAGCCTATGAAACTATCACAACATTGCGTGTGGCCATGCCATGCTGACATTGTAATTAATGATCATCTGCCAAAAGCGGGCTCAGGGTGGAAAACAATTAAAGTCCCAGCCAAATGTTTTGTTGAAAAGGGCATGAAATATAGCGCGGTAAATACCCCTTTGTTGTTTTCATTGAAAGGAAAAGCTGAGTTTGATCTGGGTAACGT
>CALKXC010000374.1 GCA_938004025.1 uncultured Leucothrix sp.
ATGACGGCAGGAGCTGTTAAGGGGTGATTGAGTGGTTGCTACAACCGATAGATCCTGAACGCGTTCATGATGTTTCATTTGTAGTCGCTTGGCACGGTCGGGCAATGGTTTTAGCTTGGAGTTTCTTCTTCCCGATTGGGGTTTTATTGGCACGCTTTCTTAAAATCACCGCTAACCAAGACTGGCCCAGAGAGCTTGATAATAAGTTTTGGTGGAAGAGCCACTTGGTTTTCCAAATCAGTGGTGGAGTTATTATGCTTATTGGCTCCGCATTGATTTTGTTGAAAGCGGAATCAACGACTGACTTAACCAGTCACAACTACCTCGGTTGGTTTCTCATTGTATTTGGCTGCCTGCACATGCTCTCGGGTAAATTTCGAGGTAGCAAAGGTGGGCCTACCGCGCCCGCACCTGATGGTTCTTTGCATGGTGATCATTACGATATGACTTTCCGGCGAAAATGCTTTGAGTACTATCACAAGTATGTTGGTTATATTTTGCTGTGGACTTCTGTCATCGCCATCATAACTGGCATGTGGATTGCCAACGGGCCGATTTGGATGTGGTTGGGCATGGCTTGCTGGTGGAGTCTAATTATGGTGTGTTTTTACATTTTACAAAGCCGCGGTATGGCGATTGATACTTATCAAGCTATTTGGGGGCCAAACCCTGAAATGCCGGGTTCAGATTTGAAACCTATTGGGTGGAAGGTGCGGAAGCTGAAATAGCTATAAATAGCAAAAAGACTGTGGGGAGCTCAACTATGCTTATGCGCCAAAGCATCATTTGCCCGCGATAACTTTTCCGTTAACTTCTGCTCATCTTCTCGCGCCACTGCAATCGCAATCGCCAGCGTATCCAGTAACACCAATTGTGACATTCGCGATTTAATGGGTGCGTAGTGCGTGCTGTCTTCCTGCACATCAATTGGCAGCACAATATCGGCTGTCTCAGCCAGCGCTGACTGTCTAGCCGTAATAGCAATGGTAGTTGCACCATTTTCCTTGGCTAATTTAACGCTATGCAATAAGTCAGTAGAGCTACCGGAGTGACTAACCGCTACCACGGCACAGCTGGGCGTTAGCAATGTCGCTGACACACAGTGAATATAAGGGTCGCTATAAGCAACCACCGGTGTACCCAAGCGAAAGAATTTCTGCTGGGCGTCACTAGCCACGATTCCTGAGCCACCTTGACCATAAAACTCGATTCGCTCTGCTTTTAACAATGCTTCAACCGCTCTGCCTAGCTCAGGGCAGTCTAGTTTTTTGCGAGTCTCTTGAAGGCTGGCAATAGCGCTGTCGATTATTTTGTAGCCTATTTTGAGTGGAGAATCATCATGACTAATATCGACAAGCAGCTGATTGCTTTGCCTAGGCATTGATTGCGCAAGGCGGAGTTTAAATGACTTATATCCATCTAAACCTAGCGTGCGGCAAAATCGGATGATCGTTGGTTCACTCACCCCAATTTCTTTCGAAAGCTCCCCAATGTGCCGACTTATCGTCAATTTTGGGTTTTTGAGTACATAGGCAGCAACCTTTGACTCGGCCTTGCTCAGGTTGGGCAGTATTGATTCGATTTCCGACAGCATGGCATTACAGGCTCATTGAGAAGTGATTTTTGGTAACTAAATTACATTAAAGTCAACTGGGAAGTTCCAATAGTTGCAATATCAGCCTATAATGCCGCAATAATGTAGTTAAGCTACACATTAAATAATTTCTGCAGGGGAGTCAATAATGACTACGCTAAATTCAGTTGTCGATAGTGTAACGGATCGGATTCGTGAACGCTCCGCACAATCTAGAGGTCGTTATCTTAGTCGAATGGCTGAAGCAATCAAACACACCGGCCGCCATGGATTGGGGTGTACTAACCTTGCGCATGGCTTAGCGGCAGCACCTGCGGGTGACAAGATTATGTTGCGGCAAGAGCGTCCAGCAAATCTTGGAATTATCACGTCGTATAACGACATGCTGTCAGCTCACGCGCCCTATGGTCGCTACCCTGACTTTATTAAAGAAGCGGCAAGAAGTATGGGAGCCGTTGCGCAAGTTGCGGGTGCGACTCCGGCAATGTGCGATGGTGTGACGCAGGGCGAGCCAGGTATGGAGCTGTCTTTATTTAGTCGTGATCTTATTGCGATGAGTACAGCAATTGCCCTATCTCATAATACTTTTGATGGCGGCATGTATCTTGGTATCTGCGATAAGATTGTGCCTGGCTTGTTAATTGGTGCGCTACGCTTTGGTCACCTGCCTGCAATCTTTGTGCCTTCTGGCCCTATGGCAAGCGGCATTACGAATAGTGATAAGGCTAAGGTACGTCAGCGTTTTGCCGAAGGTAAGGCAGATCGTGAAGAGCTTCTAGAGTCTGAGCTCTCGGCATACCACAGCGAAGGTACTTGTACTTTCTATGGCACGGCCAATAGTAATCAGATGCTAATGGAAATCATGGGTTTACATGTTCCTGGCGCTGCTTTTGTTATGCCTACCGGTAATCTTCGCGAGGCATTAACTACTCGAGCGGTTGAGCAGTTGCTGAACATGACAAAGAGCCGTGGTGACTATAAGCCGTTATCCAGTATTATCGATGAGCGTTCTGTGGTGAATGGCATGATCGGCTTGATGGCTACGGGTGGTTCAACTAATCACACAATTCACTTAGTCGCAATTGCCCGTGCTGCAGGTATAATGATTGATTGGAATGATTTTAATGACCTTTCAGAAGTGGTGCCATTAATCGCGAAGGTATACCCTAACGGCCCAGCCGACATTAACCAATTCCATGCTGCGGGTGGTGTTGGGACGGTTATTGGTGAATTGCTCAAAGTCGGTTTACTGCATGAAGATGTTGAAACCGTTAGTGGTCAAGGTTTGGCGCAGTACGCAACCGAGCCGTTTATGATTGATAATGCCATCGAGTGGCGAGCTTCACCGGCTCCAGGCCAGGCGCCTGATATTTTGTCATCAGTCAGTGA
>CALKXC010000375.1 GCA_938004025.1 uncultured Leucothrix sp.
GATACGGGCCTGGCTTGTTGGCTCTTGGGCATACGCTCTGCCGAGCAGGTTCGCCATCATGCGATGCGTGGCGCGTTATTCGAAAACCTTGTAGTGAGCGAAGCGTATAAAGCGCTGTTTAACCAAGGTGAAGTGCCAGAAATTTGGTTTTGGCGAGACCGCAGTGGTCATGAGGTGGATATGGTGATTGAGCGCAATAGCCAGTTTTTATCCGTTGAAATGAAGTCGGGAAGCACCTTGAGCCGGGATCAGTTTAAAGGGCTGAAGTTTTGGAATGAGCTGACGGGGAATGAAGGGCAATCAGCATTGGTTTACGGGGGAGAACAAGCTCAGCAGCGTCATGAGATTTCTGTGGTTCCTTGGCAGCAGATGGATGGATTATGGGCGGTTTAAGATATTCAGTAAAATATTCAACTGATCCATGATTCTTCAAATAGAACTGCAACACATGCAGGTACTATACTGCTTGGAAATTTTGGCTCAACTTACAAGCTATTCATGGTCTATCTCTAATAGTTCAAGTATCTAGGTCTAGCACAGTACTTGCAGTCGGAGTAATAAAGGTATATTTTATACTCATGGCTATATTTGAGTTCGATGAAGTAAAGAGTAAGGCAAATTTACAAAAACATGGAATAGACTTTCTTAGTGCTCAATTGCTTTGGAATGACCCAGAGGCCATAGAGGTTGAAGTTGCGTCTGAAAACGAAGTTAGATTTATTGTCATTGGTATAATGAAACATAAGCACTGGTCTGCTGTTATTACCTATCGTGACGAAAAAATCAGGATAATTTCAGTTAGGCGTTCGCGAAATAAAGAGGTAGCACTTTATGAAAGCTAAAGAATTTGACAAAAAATTTGATGATAATAGTGAAGATATTATTGACGATCTCAAGCTGTCCACGGTTCGTAAAATTAACCAAGAACAGAAACGCATTAACGTTGATTTTCCTTCATGGGTCGTAGACTCTCTGGATAAAGAAGCCGCTCGAATAGGGGTTACTCGCCAGTCTATTATTAAGGTTTGGCTCGTGGAAAGGTTACAGTTAGAGTCTGTAAACAAATCCAAGTACTTGGATACTGCCAGTGGTTGAGGTGCTTGCCATTGCCTCAGCCATAATCATGAAAGCTAAGCAAATGCTATGAAGGTATTTCAGTGGCTGTTAAAAGAATATGATATTTCCGTAATGTTTCTAGAAACTTTTGACTTGATACAGAAGACAATGCCAGCATAAGCCAGCGCAATAGATATCAATCACTGGCTTAATCAATGTTTACTTGCCCCCATACCCAATCCAAATACGACAAAACGAATGTCATAGTATGGGGCGCGGTTTGGGTATGGCTAATACTTGCTTTACTAATCTTTCTGCCCACCACAAGCAAAGCCCAAGACACCGCATCAGGCGATCACGTAACCGTCCGGTGGCTAGCCCCAGACACTTTCAGCGCAAACCAAACCGAACGAATCGGCTTCTACTTCGAGGTCGACCCAGAGTGGCACGTTTACTGGAAAAACGCTGGTGACTCCGGCGCCGCTCCCCGTTTCAAAGTGCAACCAGACGGCGCGACAACTGGTGATATCGAATGGCCATTCCCCGTCCGCCTGCCCATCGAACATCTAACCAATCTCGGCTACGAAGGCAACGTGGCCTACCTGTTACCCGTCACACCCGAAGCAAACGCTAAACAACTATCACTAACAGTCGACCTCGAATGGCTAGTTTGCAAAATTGATTGCATCCCCGGTTTCGGACAAATGACGCTAACCCGGCCCGTCGGCAATAAGGCCAACTGGAAAGCTAATGATCTGGCTCTGCGCGATCAATTTCTCAAACAAGTGCCAAGTACCGACAGCCCCAGCCCGTGGACTGTCAGCAATATTTATGCCCTTGACGAAACCAAACTACAGTTAAATTTGAAGGCAGGCGGTAACAAAACAGATAGCATTCCGACTGTTTTTCCACTAGACGGTGACCTCATTACCGCTAAGCAGCCGGAAGTCACACAGAACAATGACGGTATCCAGCTAGTGTTTAATCGCGTGCCGGGAGCAAATTTAACAACCGATACGGATATGATCATCACCGATGGTCAGAGCGCTTGGCCTTTATCGCAGATTCCCATTTCCGCCGCACCGCCGCCATTATCAAACGAGTCATCGCAGCCGCTTTGGTTATTGGTCTTAGCCGCATTTGCCGGTGGGATTATTCTAAATCTAATGCCCTGTGTGTTTCCTGTTTTGTCCATCAAGCTACTGGGTCTGCTGGAAACGCCTGCGTCGAAACGCGTTCATGAGGCGATTGCCTACACCGCTGGTGTGTTGGCGACCTTCGCTGCGCTGGGTGGTTTATTGCTGTTATTACGCTCATCTGGAAACGCCATCGGCTGGGGGTTTCAACTGCAATCCGCCCCCGTGATTTTGGGGCTTATCGCCCTGTTCTGGCTCATGGCGTTGTCGTTTAGCGGCGTGTTTGAGTTCGGAAACCGGCTGATGACGATGGCAGGCGATCAGCGTGGTGGCGCGTTCGTTACGGGCATGCTGGCCGTTTTCGTTGCTACACCTTGCACCGGCCCGTTTATGGGCGTGGCATTAGGCGCAGCAGCGGTACTACCCGCCACCTCAGCCATGGCCATTTTTTTAGGATTAGGCGCAGGGTTAGCCGCACCCTTCGTGCTGCTGTGTTTGTCGCCAGCACTGCTTAATCGCTTACCCAAGCCCGGTGCATGGATGGAAACCTTACGCCAGTTTCTGGCATTTCCGCTTTATCTTACGGTTATTTGGCTACTGTGGGTGCTGGGGCGTTTAATGGGAGATTCTGGTTGGTTGATCGGTAGCTTGTTGATGCTCACGCTAGTATTCGCTATCTGGCTGGGCCGCTCGCAAAACCAAGTCCGTCGCTGGACTGCAGGTGGTATTGCTTTGGTCGCATTGGTTTTGGCATTCACCTCGGCCAAAACTATTAAGCCTCCTTCAGGGCAAACCACTGCATCCGCCAGCATGTGGCAATCGTTTGATTCTACAATGATCCAGCAAGCACGCGCCGACGGCCAAGCCGTGTTTGTAGACTACACTGCGGCATGGTGCATAACCTGTCAGGTGAATAAGAAACTGGTGCTGGATACCGAGCCGGTGCAGGCGCTGTTTAAAGAAAACAACGTGCTATTAGTTCGCGCTGACTGGACGCACCACGATCCAGCCATCACACAAGCACTTGAAGCGCTGGGCCGTAACTCACTGCCGGTATACGCATGGTATGCCGCTGGAACTAATCAAGTCGAGTTGCTGCCTCAAATACTGCAGAAGCGGATGATCCGCAACCTGTTTGAATGAACACCCACCTTGGAGAATAGAAACATGTCTCACACTTTAAAAACACGAATTCAACAATTTGCACTGGCTGTCGCTTTCAGCCTACCCACACTGGCCATCGCTGCGGCACTGCCCGGAAAACCTGCGCCAGACTTCTCTGAAACAGATGCCAGTGGAGCGACGCAGTCATTGAGTGATTACAAAGGCCAATGGCTGGTGGTTGAGTGGTTTAACAAAGACTGCCCGTATGATCGCAAGCATTATGACAGCGGTAATATGCAGTCGCTTCAGAAGAAATACGCTGGCAAAAACGTTAAATGGTTAAACGTTATTTCATCGGCAAAAGGCAAGCAAGGCTATCTGGAGCCTGCAGAAGCAATGAGTGAAGCCAAATCTCATGATATGACCATCTCCGCGCCAATTCTGCTGGATACTGATGGCAGCATGGGGCGTGCTTATGGCGCTAAAACAACCCCTCACATGTTTGTGATTAACCCGGAAGGCGTGGTTGTTTACGCTGGAGCGATTGATAGTGATGACTCGTGGAGCCCAAGTTCTATCCCAGGTGCAACAAATTATGTTGCAGCCGCATTAGACGCGGGTATGAGTGGTAAGCCAATTAAGGTGGCTTCTTCTCGTGCGTATGGCTGTTCAGTAAAGTACTGATTACGATTGATTCTGGCTAATTGGGAATTGAAGTACCAATTGGTCAGATTTCAAAAGATGCAGTTAAAGTACGGGTGAAACTATGCCGTTTCACCCGTACCAACAAAGCCCACCATGCGCGAAATAAGCTCACCATCCATTTCCACAAAATACTGACCGAGCTGGACCATCTCCTTGCCATCAGGCCCCATGCCGCCAAAAGATACGGTGGCGCGAGTTATACCCGCAGTGCTATCGCTCGAAACCACCTTAGCTGACCAGCCAGGCGCACTTGCGCTAAACATGCCGACATATTCATTCAATGCGTCAATGCCATTAATCGTTTCAGAAGTTCGTGGGTCATCATATTGAATGTTTGCAGTTACCGAGTTGGTGATTTTTTCAAGTCGTGCATCAGCAGCTTCAAGTTGCCATGCATCAAAAAAAGTAGAAATTGGGTCTGACATTGTTAGCTCCTAATTGTTGGGTAGGCTTCATTGTACCTTAGAGCGTTGGCGAGCGAGAAAGGTGTAGTGTAAAATCATTTTGAGTGAGCTCTAATCATTAGATCTTTTTTAAAAAGGTACGATCAGCATGAAATTTAAAATGGCCCAAGGATCGTTATTCGCAGTACTAATGCGATCAACTTGGTGGTATAGCGCTCTGATTGCACTTTTTGCGATTGCTTTGGGTTTTGCAGCGTTTGAAGGAAAGTACTTGATCATAGGAATTTCAGCATCCTTACCTTTTTTTGGGATAGCTGCCTACTCCGCCTTTAAACAGTCTCAGCGCCCAAAACTGAAGCGTGTTCTGGAAGTTGATGAGGCGGCACGTAAGATGTCTGTACGTGAACTGGCCAAAACGATCGCCGACCATTATGAAAACAATAACTTTAAGGTTGTCCCATTCAAAGGCGACGCAGCCGAAATGGAGCTTGAGCGGGGCAGACACAAATATTTATTAAGTTGTAAACGCTTCAAAGCGGCGAATACGGGCATTGAGCCATTGAAAAAACTGATTGCTGCTGGTGAAAAGCACGAGGCTAACCGTTACCTTTATGTGGCGCTCGGTGAGATTTCCGAGAGTGCTGTGGATTATGCACAGAAAAACAAAATCGAATTGATTGGAGCAGAAGTACTAACAGAATATTTTGATGGCACAAAGGAGTTACTTTAGTAAACAATGGCTAAACTCGGTTCTCCCTTTTTGCACAGAATAAGCAGCCTCGAAGAGAAGTTCGATAGGTCCAGCTATCCTTTCAATATCCCAGCGTTTGGCGATGGAATAGATATCGCGCTTGATTCCAAAGTGACTATGTTAGTTGGGGAGAACGGTAGTGGTAAGTCGACCTTATTGGAAGCGGTAGCAGAGGTTTGCGGCTTCGATCCTGAAGGGGGGAATCGCGATCATAATCGAGAGTCATTTGAAGACCGATCCGCTTTAGCTCAAGCACTTAGATTGTCATGGATGCCTAGAACGACAGAAGGTTTTTTCCTTAGAGCTGAGAGCTTTTTTAACTTCGCAACCTACATTGAAAGTGTGTCTAACCTT
>CALKXC010000376.1 GCA_938004025.1 uncultured Leucothrix sp.
TCTGTTTTATGGTTAAACCCACCGGTTTCAAGGTCAATTACGACCGGTAAAAAGCCCCTGAAACGGCCACCAAACGGATATATTTTAGATTCTTCTGTCATAAGTGAAGCTTACAGCAATGTATTAACAATTAACACAAACTCCCTCCAACTCAAATTAAAATACGTATAGGTTCAGGATGTAGAAAAAACCACATAAACAACCAATAAACTCTAATTCCCACACGCAATAGAACCTCATTAATAAACCATTAATCTTATTTTTACCCTGTAAACCATTGTTATAAATACCGTTTATTTTTATTGTGCTAATTAATAGAATGAACAAGCAATCACTGCTATGCTACGAAAACTTAGAATAATGAGTGATTTTGCTATGTCGATTCATAACCCTGCACAGGATATTGACCCACAAGAGACGAATGACTGGACGGAGTCAATTAGATCTATTATTGAAGCCGAGGGCGTCGAACGTGCTCACTTCATTATTGAAAATTTGATTGCAACGGCCCGAGTCAATGGAGCCAATCTCCCTTACTCTTCCAATACAGCCTATATCAATACGATCCCTACTCATTTAGAAGCGAGAATGCCTGGAGATCGTGCCATTGAAAGCAGGATCCGAGCTTATATCCGCTGGAATGCAGCAGCCATGGTGGTTCGCGCCAATCGTGAGTATTCCGAACTTGGTGGTCATATCGCCTCCTTTGCATCCTCAGCAACGTTGTATGACGTTGGGTTTAATCATTTCTGGCGAGCACCTTCACCTGAACATGGCGGTGACCTTATTTTCTATCAAGGTCATATCACACCAGGAATCTATGCACGATCTTATCTGGAAGGTAGGATTACAGAAGATCAGCTAGACAACTTTCGTCAAGAAAGTAACGGTAATGGCTTGTCGTCTTACCCTCACCCATGGCTAATGCCAGATTACTGGCAGTTCCCTACCGTTTCGATGGGTCTTGGTCCGATCATGTCGATCTACCAAGCACGCTTTATGCATTATCTACACCTGCGTAATATTGCCGATACCAAAAACCGTCGCGTATGGGCTTTCTTGGGTGATGGCGAAATGGATGAGCCAGAATCACTTGGCGCTATATCCCTCGCCGGTCGTGAGCAGCTAGACAATTTGACATGGGTCATTAACTGTAACCTTCAGCGTTTGGATGGTCCAGTTCGTGGTAACGGCAAGATCGTTCAGGAACTGGAAGCCAGTTTCCGTGGCGCAGGTTGGAACGTTATCAAGGTAATGTGGGGCTCTTACTGGGATCCGTTACTAGCGAAAGATAAAGACGGCATCTTGCAGCGTCGCATGCTAGAAGTAGTAGATGGTGAATTCCAAAACTACAAGGCAAAAGATGGCGCTTATGTAAGAGAACATTTCTTTGGTGAATCTCCAGAGCTCAAAGCAATGGTTGAGAAAATGTCGGATGCAGATATCTGGCGTTTGAATCGTGGTGGCCATGACCCACATAAAGTTTATGCCGCATACAAAGCTGCTGTGGATCACAAAGGACAACCAACCGTTATCTTAGCGCACACCGTTAAAGGTTATGGAATGGGAGCTGCGGGACAAGGCCAAAACCGTACTCATAGCCAGAAAAAACTTAACGAAGAAGAAATGATCAACTTCAAGAACCGTTTCAACATCCCTATTAGTGATGAAGATGCGGGCGCTGCAAATTACTACATGCCGCCGGCCGATAGTGAAGAGTTGCAGTATATGAATTCGCGCCGCAAAGAATTAGGCGGTCACCTGCCGGTTCGTAATACAACTGCGGCACCACTCTCAATACCTAATATAGATATTCTAGAGCCTTTACTGAAAGGTTCTGGTGATCGTGAAATGTCTACAACGATGGCATTCGTTAGAATTCTTACGATTCTAACGCGTGACAAAAAGCTCGGTAAATACGTGGTACCGATTGTGCCGGATGAAGCTCGCACCTTTGGTATGGAAGGCATGTTCCGACAGTTAGGTATTCACTCCTCTGTAGGACAGCTTTACGAGCCGCAAGATAAAGACCAAGTTATGTTCTACAAAGAAGATAAGACGGGTCAGATTCTTGAAGAAGGTATTAATGAGGCCGGCGCATTTTCATCTTGGATTGCAGCTGCAACGGCTTACAGCGCACATGGCGTCAACATGGTGCCTTTCTATATCTATTACTCAATGTTTGGTTTCCAGCGAATCGGTGACTTAGCATGGGCAGCGGGTGATTCACGTGCCCGTGGTTTCTTGATCGGTGGTACAGCCGGTAGAACAACCTTAGCTGGTGAAGGCCTGCAACATCAAGATGGACATGGCATGGTGCAAGCGGCATTGATTCCTAACTGCCTTAGCTATGACCCTACCTACGCCTACGAAATGGCCGTCATTATTCATGACGGTTTGAAGCGCATGTACGTTGATCAGCAGGATGTTTACTACTACATCACCGCAATGAATGAAAATTACCAGCAGCCTGCTATGCCAAAAGGTGTCGAAGACGGCATTATTAAAGGCATGTACTTATTACAAGGCGGCGGCAAGAAAAAGAAAAAAGTTCAATTGATGGGTTCGGGTACTATATTGCGCGAAGTCATTGCAGCGTCTAAGTTGCTAAACAAAGACTGGGGCGTTGATGCTGACATTTGGAGCTGCACAAGCTTTAATGAGTTAGCACGGGATGCACAAGATGTTGAACGTTGGAATCGCCTACACCCGCTTGAGAAAGAAAAGACACCTTATGTTTCTCAACTTCTGAAAGGTCACCGTGGGCCTGTTATTGCTGCAACCGACTATATTCAACAATACCCTGAGCAAATTAGAGCATGGATTCCTACTAGCTATATCGTGCTCGGAACCGATGGATTTGGCCGAAGCGATACACGAGTTGAGTTACGACGCCACTTTGAAGTTAATGCGGTCAATATCGTTGTTGCGGCCCTTAAAGGGCTGGCTGATGAAGGCACCCTTCCCGCTGTAAAAGTCGCAGAAGCCATTGAAAAGTATGGCATTGATTCTGAAAAAGCTAACCCGCTTCTGGCTTGAGGAGATAACAATGTCTATTAAAGAAATTCTAATCCCGAACATCGGTGATTTTGATGAAGTTGAGGTTGTAGAGGTCTTGGTATCAGAGGGTGATACTATCGCTCCTGAAGACTCATTAATTAC
>CALKXC010000377.1 GCA_938004025.1 uncultured Leucothrix sp.
GCAATCAACAATGAGTTTAGCCGTATCAGGAAGTACCGCTAAAACGCCATTAATTCGAGCAAGGTCCTCCTCAAATGATAACGCCCCCACTTTCATTTTATTAATACGAAACCCCTGTTGCGATAAACCAAGCATCTCCACCGCCAGATCTTCGTTGCTTTTGTTCTCTCCATACAAACCACCGCTGGCATAAAGGCTAACCTGCCCAGAACCTTGCTTGTTGAGTAGCTTCCAAAGTGGAAGGTTTTGCTGTTGAGCTCGTAAGTCCCAAATAGCGATATCAAAACCTGACAAGGCAGAGGCTAGCATTCCATGTCGCGCTGACAATGTTGCGAATAGAATCCTCTCTTGCATAATTTGTTCAGCACTTTCTATCGGCTGACCAATAAAGTGTGGGGCGACCTCTGTTCTCAAGAAAGCAATCAATGCATCGGGCGCAGAATCAAAGCACCAACATTCACCTAAACCTACCCTTCCCGCATCATCGGTTAGCTCGACAAACACTGCAAACTTTTTGGTCCAGCGCAAGGCAGGATTCCAAACTTTCCCACCAAGATCATTGCAATGGAATTTGACGGCTATTTGTTTGATACTGTTCATACAACGCTGCTCTTTCGTTAATTCACTTGCAAGGGGATCATTATGAAGACACCCAATATTCTGTTCATTCAGGTCGACCAGCTAACCGCACTCTCACTGCGCGCTTACGGTAACAAAATCTGTCACTCGCCTAATATTGATCAGTTAGCAGATCACGGGGTCGTCTTTGAAAATGCTTACTGCAACTTTGCCCTATGTTCGCCCTCTCGCTTCTCAATGGCAACCGGCCAATTATGCTCGACCATTGGAGCCTATGATAACGCGGCCGAAATGCCCGCGACCATTCCAACTTATGCACACTACCTAACGCAACTGGGTTATCAAACCGCATTGTCGGGAAAAATGCACTTCATTGGTCCGGATCAGCACCATGGTTTTGAGGAGCGTCTGACCCCTGATCTATATCCAGCCGATTTCAGCTGGGCACCTAATTGGGGTGATGAAGGCAAGCGAGATACTAACGATCCACGTTCGGTGCTCATTGCTGGAGTATGCGAACGTAGCAAGCAAATAGATTTTGATGAAGAAGTGACGCATCGTGCTGTACGCCATCTTTACGATATGGCTCGCTCGGAAGACGAGCGCCCTTTCTTTCTTCAAGTCTCTTATACGCATCCGCATGAGCCTTACCTCTGCAGAAAAGAGCACTGGGATTTGTATGAAGAGGCAGACATCCCAATGCCGACAGTGCCCCCAATGGCAGAGGCGCAACACGACGCCCACTCAGTGCGTTTGCTGAAAGACTTTGGCATGTTTGAAGTCGCGTTTAACGATGAAGATATCCAACGTGCCAGACGCGCATATTACGGCTCAATAAGCTACATCGATGACTTAGTTGGCCAACTGATGGCTACGCTAAAAGAAACGGGGCAATACGATAATACAGCGATTGTGTTTACTTCAGATCATGGAGATATGCAGGGCGAACGCGGCATGTGGTTTAAAAAGCACTTTTATGAAGCTTCATCACGTGTGCCTTTATTGATGTTTGCGCCTTGGTTGAAGCCTCAACGTATTTCCGAAATGGTATCGCTCGTTGATCTGTTGCCTACTTTCAACAACCTCGCTACTGACGGTAATTGGGACGGAGCCTTCGAACCATTAGAAGGCCACGATCTTACGGTATTGCTAGACAAAGGCAATCCACCGCCTGAACGCACGGTCTATGCAGAATACTTAGCCGAATCAACCCTAGCACCGATCTTTATGATTCGACGTGGCGACTATAAATACATCTCTTCAACACGCGACCCAAAGCTATTATTCAATGTCAGTGAAGACCCTCACGAACTAGAAAACTTAGCTGACAAGCCTGAGTTTGCTGAAAGAGTCGCCTCATTTGAGGATGAGATTAGTGCTAAATGGGATTCAGAAGCTTTGACTAAAGAAATCATTATTAGCCAAAAACGCAGGCGCTTTGTACTGGACTCACAACGGATGAGTCAGAAGAGGCCACGCTGGAATCATGATGAAGAATCAGGACAAGATGTTATTTGGTATAGAGGAGAAGGGAGCTATAACGAGTGGGCATTTGATTATTTACCACCACTAAAACCTTTATAAAACAGCTAAGTTACTTCAATGTATCACTGGGGCCAATAGAGCTGTTTTGTCAGTAAGTTCACAACAAGACAGCTTGTTTACTCCCAAGGTCAGCAGTGACTTGTCCAAAGGCAACTACTTTATTTCTTCCACCTTCTTTAGCTGAATAGAGTGCCTGATCAGCGTTTTCATTGAGGTCAATAAAGCTAGCCTTCTCCGAAGGAATCATGGTTGAAATACCAATACTAATGGTGAATTTCACCTGTATTTCTTCATGATAAAGCCTGATATTTTCTATGTTTTGTCGAACATCTTCAGCAATGGCAAAAGCACTCGATTCATCAGTATTGGGTAGCATAATAATAAATTCTTCACCGCCAAAACGTGCCGCCAAATCTCTTGGGCGATTAACGCATCGCTTAAGCACTTCTGCCACCTTAATTAAGCACTGGTCACCAAACAGGTGGCCATAAGTGTCGTTAAGCATTTTGAAATGATCAATGTCACACATAAGCAAAGACATTGGCTTCTTTGATCTTGAGCAACTTAGCCAAGACTCATTAAATTCCTGATCAAAATTCCGTCGATTGGAAAGGCCAGTTAGACTATCCAAACGTGAAAGACTATCAAGCTTCAAGTTAGCCTTAGTCAAGTCATCCATTGCGGCTTCTAACTTGTAGGTTCGTTCTTGCACCTCTTCCTCAAGTTGCTGAGTCGTTCTTTGTTGAAGTTTGAGGAGTGAG
>CALKXC010000378.1 GCA_938004025.1 uncultured Leucothrix sp.
CAAGAGTCAGGGAATAAATCTTCAGCTTCTCGCTTGCTGGGTGTTTCACGAAAGACTATGGAGCGGAAGCTTAAGGCGTGGGGGTTGTTTGGGTAGTTCTGGGTTGGGCCCGTGACTGGCAATCGATAGTATAATTCGCTCACTCAAGCTTCGCTTGAAATGATTCGCCGAATTACACAATCAATCGCCAATCACTACAGCATATTACTCTCAAACTAGCCTACTGAAGTTAGGAAGGGTTATCTGATAGGTATACTGATCTCTTTAAATATGTGTTTACAGGGGGTGTAGTCAAAACAAAAATTCTGTAGCGTTTATGAATTCTAAGGATTGGGATACACTCCTTTAATTATTTCCAGAGTGAACACCTAATGCCTCTAGCAAACGCGCGACATATCTTAGTCAAAACTAAAGATGAAGCTGAAATCATTAAACAGCAATTGGCTGATGGTGGTGATTTTGCTGCTTTGGCTAAAAAACACTCTACCTGTAATACAGCTAAAAGCGGGGGAGACTTAGGTGAGTTTGCTCCGGGCAAGATGGTGAAAGCCGTTGATAATGTGGTTTTTAAAAAGCCCGTTTTAATCGTTCATGGTCCAGTCAAAACTAAGTTTGGCTTCCATTTGATACAAACGATTTATCGAACTTAGTCAGATTATTTCTACAATCAACCAGCTCACGTTTTCACGCAGACCTGATATCCTTTTTAGGTGCCTGCGGCCATCTTTTTAAGCCGATATTTTAGATAAAAAATTACACACTAAGGACGGCTTAATGAAGGTTATGGAAAAAATAAAACAAAAGACAAGCCGGTTTGTCGCATCTAAACATATGCTAAGTGGGATTACGGTGGCTTCTTTTTTAGAGTCAACCATCGTTCCCCTACCGCTAGAAGCCGTGTTGGTTCCTTTAATGCAAGCGCGTCGCGAGAAGCTATGGCTCATAGCCGCGATGGCCACTTTGGGATGTGTGATCGGAGCGCTCTTCGGTTACGCCATTGGATATTATCTATTTGATGTAATTGGCGATGCAGTGATAAACACTTTTTCAAGCCCTGAGCAGTTTGCAAAAATTAAACAGAAGATGGATGCGCAGGGTTTCTGGCTGGTCCTAAGCTTAGGTGTCGTGCCAATACCTTTTCAAATTGCGATGTTGGCAGCTGGGGCGACTAAATATTCATTAGTTTTATTTATAATTGCAACGACTATTGCGCGTTCAATTCGCTATTTTGGTATTGCGCTCATCGTTTACTACGCGGGTGATCAAGCTGAAAGGATTATTAGGGAAAATAAAACTAAAACCGCGGTCATAGTGACTCTTCTTGTTTTCTTAGCTTGGTTGCTAAGTGCGTTGTTGTGATCTTTATCTGACGACTCCAAAAGAGCACTCCTGTTATATCAGAATAAGCGCCTCCCGAGTATGTTTAATGGCTTGCCATTAAACGAGAGGCGAAGCGTTTCTGATGTAACAGGAATGCGAAATTAAGCAGAAGGCTTCCCAATGTCTTCCGCCTCAATAATCTTGCCTTGCTCAGCCATCTCATCATACCAAATATCATGATGCTCCTTCGCCCAGTTAGCATCGCAATAACCTGTCTGCATCACCTCAAAAGCACCTTCCATGGCAATAGTACCCATGTAGATATGCCCCATTGCGCCCGCCATAATCCCAACCGCAGCGATACTATGAATCCAGTGCGCGT
Organism: uncultured Leucothrix sp.; assembly: GCA_938004025.1. Lineage (GTDB taxonomy): Bacteria > Pseudomonadota > Gammaproteobacteria > Thiotrichales > Thiotrichaceae > Leucothrix. The sequence continues at coordinate 1,703 of CALKXC010000378.1, forward strand.
AAGTAATACTATCTCGAGTTTCACCAAATGGCGTGTATTGCAGTAACGAGGAGAAGTCTAACGCAAGGCCACTAGCAACAACCGCGATACCAACAAATACCGCAATCCAATACCAGCCTTTTTCACCGGCGTTGTAACGACCCGCAGGAGCATGGCCCCCTAGTAATCCACCGCCTTTAACCACCCAGATGATATCTCTCCAATGAGGAAAGTTTCCTTTGATAAAGGTGAAAGTCAAAACGATAAGCGACACGGCAAATGCCGGCCCAGAGATGTCATGAATTCGCTTCATGAACAGCGTCAAAGGCCCGCCGATTTCGGGGCCGATGTAAGGAATTATGATAAACCGGCCAAACATAAGTACGACGCCGGATATAGCGAGAGCAACAAATAGAATAGCGGTTATCCAATGCACCCAGCGCTGAAAAGTAGTGAATCGTTTGATTCGTTTGGTGGTGCGGCCTGATTTGATTTTTATTTTGCCGCGAATGAGTCGGAATAAAAGTATTCCTAGTAATGAAAAGCCTAATACTTTGGCGGCTAAGGGAATGAGCTGTTCCATTCGGAACGCTCGCCACTTGTCACCTTCGACATTCATGAATGAGTTGCTGTCGATGCCTTTAACCTGGCTCCTTATGGTGCCAAGGTCAGAGCCTTGACGTGCACGAACGGCGTTCCATAAATCACCTGAAGCGGCCTTTGAAGCGCCTGCTGAGTTAGGTGTCGCCTTGTCTTCGGCATAGCTCATGCTGCTAAGGGAAAATAGCAGGAAAATACTTAACCATAATATCCGCATAACATCACTCTTTAGAATTTGGTTGTTCGAGATTGAATCGTTGTCACTTTTATAATAAAACTCCCCTCAAAGCTGAGCTGAGAGGGGAGTGTTTACGCTTTTAGAAGCTTATGGCTTCCATTGTTGCGCGCCAGTCGCCCGACCTTCCAATGAAGGATTCGGTTGGAAGTTGGCTTTTTGTTGCAAACGCGTTTGGCTAAATGCCGCTGCGCCTCGATTGATCACACGCTCACGGTAGATGTCAGAAACAACGTTCGCGTCACCACCGAGCAGTGCTTTGGTTGCACACATTTCAGCACAAATCGGTAACTTACCTTCAGCGATACGGTTAGTACCGTACTTGTTGTACTCTGCTGAACTCATGTCCTCCTCTTCTGGTCCACCTGCACAGAAAGTACATTTGTCCATCTTTCCACGTGAAGAGAAAGCACCGTCTGTTGGGAACTGAGGCGCTCCAAATGGACACGCATAGAAACAGTAAGCACAACCGATACACGTATCTTTATTGTGCAGAACGATTCCTTCACCGGTGATTTCAAAACAATCAACTGGGCAAACGGCTGCGCAAGGTGCATCGGAACAATGCATGCAAGCCACTGATAATGAACGCTCACCCGGCTCACCGTCTTTGATGGTGACCACACGTCGGCGGTTTACACCGACTGGGATTTCATGCTCATTTTTACAGGCTGTGACACAGGCGTTACATTCAATGCAGCGTTCAGCGTCGCAATAAAACTTCATTCTTGCCATGATATTTCTCCTTAAGCTTTGCTGATGCGACACAGACTACATTTAGTTTCCTGCATCTGTGTGACTGAGTCATAACCATAGGTCATTGCTGTGTTAGCAGCTTCACCTAAGGCATGTGGATCGGCTCCAGCAGGGTAGCGGCTTCGTAAGTCTTCACCTTGGAAGTGCCCACCAAAGTGGAACGGTAGGAATGCCACGCCTGATTCAACACGGCGAGTGATCATCGCTTTCACCTTGATCTTCGAGCCTTCTGGACTTTCCACCCAAACATCATCGCCTTCACGAATGTTGCTGTTGTTCGCATCGCGAGGGTGCAATTCAACAAACATGTCAGGCTGTAGTTCCGCTAGCCACTTGTTCGAGCGACTCTCATCTCCACCCCCTTCATATTCCACCAAGCGACCTGAGGTGAGAATGATTGGGAAGTCTTTCGAGTAGTCTTTACTCTGGATTGACTTATAGCGAGTCGGTAGACGCCAGAATGACTTACGATCTTCGTACGTTGGGTACTGCTCAACGAGGTCACGACGTGTTGTGTAAAGTGGCTCACGATGAACCGGTACAGGGTCTGGGAAAGTCCAAACTTTCACACGTGCTTTCGCGTTTCCAAACGGCGCACAACCGTGCTTAATGGCAACACGTTGGATACCCCCTGAACGGTCAGTTTTCCAGTTTTTGCCTTCAGCAGCGACTTTCTCTTCATCCGTTAGATCGTCATACCAACCTAACTTCTTAAGGACTGCTTCACTAAACTCTGGATAGCCGTCTTTTATGTCAGAATTAACTGACCACGAGTCTTCGGCGAGTAGGTTAGTGCCTTCGTACTCAACACCAAAGCGCGCACGGAATGTTAAGCCTCCCTCGGCAACCGGTTTGCTGGTGTCATATAGGTTTGGCGTCCCCGGATGATTCATTTCCGGCGTACCCCAACAAGGCCAAGGCATACCGTAAGTATCACCATCACAAGCGCCACCTTCAGCCTTAAGTGAGGTGTAATCAAACGTGCCCCAGTTCTCTTGATGCTTCTTCATACGCTCAGGGCTTTGGCCGGTATAACCAATCGTCCACATACCGCGATTAAATTCACGCGTAATGTCTTCAATATTGGGCTCGTCACCATTAACAGCGATGTTCTTAAACATCTCTTTTTCGATGCCTAGCTTCTTAGCCAGCATGTACATGATGGTGTGGTCAGGCTTTGACTCAAATAGTGGGTCTATAACTTGACTACGCCATTGTAGTGAGCGGTTGGAAGCGGTTACCGAACCGTAAGTCTCATACTGAGTACAGGCAGGCAGTAGATAAACGCCATCTTTACGCTCATGCATAACAGCAGAAACGGTTGGATATGGATCAACGACAACCATCATGTCGAGTTTTTCCATCGCCTTTTTCATCTCGACGCCGCGAGTCTGACTGTTTGGCGCGTGGCCCCAGAAGAACATGGCGCGCAGATTGTCTTTTTGGGCGGTGTTGTCTTTGTCTTCAAGAACACCATCAATCCAGCGAGACACTGGAATACCAGAGGTATTCATTACATGGACGTCTTTATCGCCTTTCTTCTCGTAGCTGCCTTCGTCAAAGCGACCCTTGACCCAATCATATTCAAGATCCCAGACGTTTGACCAATGCTTCCATGAGCCAGCGGATAAGCCGTAGTAACCAGGTAGGGTGTTGGCAAGTACACCAAGATCCGTTGCGCCTTGAACGTTGTCATGACCACGGAAAATGTTCGCACCACCACCGGATACACCCATGTTGCCCAATGCAAGCTGGAATGCGCAGTAAGCGCGAGTATTGTTGTTACCGATCGTATGCTGTGTTCCACCCATGCACCAGATGAAAGTACCCGGACGGTTTTGAGCCATTGCTTTAGCAGCGCCATAGACTTTTGCCTCGGGCACACCGGATACACGCTCAACTTCTTCCGGAGTCCATTTCATGACTTCGGCTTTAACGTCTTCCATTCCAAAAACGCGCTGGCTGATAAACTCTTTATCTTCCCAGCCATTCTTGAATATGTGATACATCATTCCCCAGATGATCGCGATGTCCGTTCCCGGGCGAATCTGTAAGAAATGATCGGCATGTGCCGCAGTTCTTGTAAAGCGTGGGTCGATAACAATGATGGGTGCATTGTTTTCTTCTTTGGCTTTAAAGATGTGCTGCATCGATACCGGATGCGCTTCAGTTGGGTTAGAACCGATAAGCAAAATAGCTTTCGAGTTGTGGATATCATTGTACGAATTAGTCATCGCACCGTAACCCCAAGTATTCGCTACTCCGGCTACTGTGGTGGAGTGACAAATACGTGCCTGGTGATCCACATTGTTAGTGCCCCACATGGCCGCCATCTTACGGAACAGATAAGCTTGCTCATTGTTGTGCTTGGCAGAGCCCAGCATGTAAACCGAATCTGGCCCTGACTCTTCACGAATCTTAAGGAGCTGATCACCAATCTCTTCGATAGCCGTTTCCCAAGAAACTTTTTTCCACTTGCCATCAACAAGCTTAGTTGGGTACTTAAGACGTCTTTCACCGTGGCCGTGCTCACGAACTGTAGCACCTTTGGCACAATGTGCACCTTGGTTAAACGGGTGATCAAAAGCAGGTTCTTGTCCTGTCCATACGCCGTTTTTAACCTCGGCTAGAACACCACAACCAACCGAGCAGTGAGTACAAATAGTCTTTACAGTTTTAACCTGACCTTTCTCATCCGTTGCGGCTTCTGCTTTTTGCATCATGCCGGCAGTTAGGCCCGTACCCAAAATGGCACCGCCCGCTGCAGTAAGGCTGGAGTTACGTAAGAACTCCCGTCGATTCATCATCCAACCGCCATTGGCTGGTGGACATTGCTGTTCACTGCCAGAGGCTGAGGTGCTGATCTTTTCTAATTTCATGTGATTTCTCCTCTGTGGCTCAGCCTTTAGCTGTCCGGTAGTAATCTGAAACGTGCTTAGTCAGGCGGTAGCCTTTCTTTTCAGGCTTCTCCGTAGTGGGCAATGCTGCTTCAGTTGCTGTGCTTGCAGCGGCAGGTGTTGCGGCAACTAAACTTACCGTTGCGCCAACAGCCGCGCCGCCACGTAAAAAGGCTCGCTTGGAACTGTCGTGCTTGTCTGATTGACTCATGCGTCGACTCCTTTGATGTCTAATCCAAAATATTGGTGTTCAAATTTGATAAATGCTGCGCCAAACCGCGCGACAGCCTGATAGAACGATGCCGACTCAGCTTTACTGAGATCATCAAAGAAACGATCTAGCCATTTCGACATGTGTTGAGTTAAGAATTCAGATTGCACGGCAGTGCTGCGATTTTCCTGAATCAGCATAGACATCACTTCGCAAAGTGCGGCCACATGATCTTCAGGTTCACAAACAGACGGGTCACGTTGATAACCCAAGTGTGCTAAATCGTCGCGGTGTAGCCCTAAGGGCTTTTCCATAAGAAACCCGGTTAAGTACCAGGAGCCATAAGGAACGACTTCGCCACGACCCAGCCCAATGAATAAGTCATGATACTCATCATCTACCGAAGCAGGGTCAGAATGCTGTGCTGCCAGGCCAAGCATTGACATAGCAAGACCGAGATCATCTTTGTCTTGTGCTAACTCACTCATTCCCGCCGCTTGCTTTAATACTTCAGCAGTCGGTACATCTCTTAATAAAGCGGCTAGTAGTGAATATGCCCCAGCACGATATTGCTGTTCTGGTGCATGCAAAGCGATCTCGTTTATTAAAGGAACAGCGGCAGGTTCG
>CALKXC010000379.1 GCA_938004025.1 uncultured Leucothrix sp.
CTTTGCGCAAACTGAGTCGCACCTTATTAATAACCTGTTGCAGTTCAACTCAGTACAAGCAAGTGACGTGATGACACCACGCACAGTAGTCATCAAAGTAGAAGAATCTAAAACCATTGCTTCTTTTTACGAAGCGAATAAGAACTTAAGGTTCTCAAGAATTCCGGTTTATGAGTCTGGCCACCAAGATCATATTCAAGGTTTTATCTTGAAGACAGAGCTACTGCAAAAGATGCTATCTGACGAAGGCGACCAACCCGTTTCCAGTATTTTGCGCCCTGTTTCTATGATTGCTGAGGATTACCCTATTCCAGATTTGTTCAATGATTTCCTAGAAAAGAGCGAGCATATCGCTGTGGTTGTGGATGAGTTCGGTGGAATGGATGGCATTGTCACAATGGAAGATGTTATCGAAACTATGCTCGGTAAGGAGATTATCGATGAAATGGATAACACCGAAGATATGCGTGAATTAGCTAGATTACGTTGGAAAAAACGCGCTGCAAAAATGGGATTAATCGAGCCAGCAGAGTAACTTAAGCAGTAAAAAGCCGCTACCTCGATTAGGAGGTAGCGGCTATATAATCACACTACAAATACTAGAATTAACGACTTGTTCTTATTTTCCAGTATAAACAGTCAAGCTTACTTGTCGTAAACAGACTCTTTCTTGAAGTGCTTGGCTAACATGTAGTAAACAACTGCACGTAGCTTGTTAGGGTTTGACTTACCGTAAGTCGTCAATACAGAATCAATGGCTTCGTCTAGCTCAGGTCCATCAGCTAAACCGAGCTTTTTGATAAGAAAGTTGTTCTTAACAGTCGCTAGTTCTTTTTTGTCACTTCCTGCGATACTGGAAGAGTCTTTATTATAGATAGAAGGTCCACAGCCGATGGTAACTTTTGTTAAGAAATCCATATCTGGCGTAACACCACACTTTTCTTTTAAATCCGATGCATACTTAGCAATCAAATCATCTCTTTTGCTCATGACGTCCTCTGCTTTTACATTATTGGTGGACATACTGTACATTAGTCTGGGGTTAGAGAACAGAGTATAAAAGAACCACAAAATCACTTTTATCTTAATAAATCAGAATATTTTCCACCATAGTGGTAATTTTTGATAAAAACCAACACACGCAACACGAAATAGAAAATAATTAATTGATATGAAATACGACATTATCGGGGACATTCATGGCTGTTACGACACATTAGCCGCACTCCTAGACAAACTTGACTATCAGATCATCGATGGCTGTTATCAGCACGATTCGAGGAAAGTTATCTTTGTCGGCGACTTTGTTGACCGTGGTCCAAAGCAGCTTGAAGTGATCGAATGTGCAAAAGCCATGGTTGAAGCTGGACATGCATTAGCCGTAATGGGCAATCATGAGCTTAACGCTATTGCCTATGCTACACCTGACCCGAAAGATGGTGGGTATTTAAGGCGCCACAGTGAACACAATCAACGTAATCACCAAGAATTTCTGGATGCATTTGAAGGTAAGCCGGAAAAATATACAGAGGTCATTGACTGGTTTTATCAATTACCGATGTGGTTGGAATTTGATAACTTACGCATTATTCACGCCTGTTGGGATCAGGAAGCGATTACAAGAATTAAAACTGAATATGGTGAATCACCCTATCTATCCGAGCCCTTACTAATCGCTTCTGCTGACCCGAAACAATGGGAGTATGAAGCGCTGGAAACCCTGTTAAAAGGCAAAGAGATTCGTTTAGGGGACGGTCATAGCTACTTAGACCCTAGTGGGATTCGACGCTACAATATGCGTGTTCGCTGGTGGGATGCGACGGCTACCACTTACCGCGCAGCCTTTATGGGCCCTAAAGCTGCCTTGCCTCACATCTCTACCGATACGATTGAAGAAGATCATTTAGTGGACTACCCAGACACTGAAAAACCCTTGATCATTGGTCATTATTGGATGCGTGGAACACCTGAACCATTGGCACCCAATATCGCTTGTGTAGATTACAGCATCGCCATGAGTGACGGTAAAATCTGCGCTTATCGATGGGATGGTGAGTCAGTATTATCCGCTGATAAATACGTCACTGTGCAGCGTCTGGAGCCTTAGCAAGCTGTTGTAATTCCTCTAGTTTTTTACGTCGAGCGGCTTTATTCAGCTTAGCCAACGCATGAACAGACTCGTAAAAGCGCGACCAGCCACCTGCTGACTGCTTATGCAGCACGTCAAAAGCGGTGACCCAACCGTGGTAGTCGCCAAACAATACCAACGAAGCATTATTTATGTCGCCAGCAAACCACTGGTCATACCCTGGACTGCCACCACCATCGGCACGAAGCTTCTTATAAGACTCCCGTAACTCGGCAAATCCTTGTTGTTTTACATCGGCAAGCTGCTTCACCTGCTTCGGATCAATTTTACGATAGACCTCACCAAGCTTCTTGCGATGCTCCAATATAAGCTTCACGACCTCGGTATTCGTTTTCTTTGCCGCTTTGTATAGCTTTAAGTTTTGCTGATTAATTGACGCGGCCTTTTTGGCACCCTCGCTTTGTTTGGCGCCACCGCTAGCTTCAATTGCTTGTTCATTTGCCTCTTGATATTTTGCCCAAGCTTCAATCCCGGCAAGCTCTACGGTCGTGGCGAATGATTCATTAAAGGCCGTATCTCCCGCCTTATAAACTTCTTGATGACTAAGCTCATGAAACACTAAACCTGCCAATCCTAAGTCAGAGCGATATAGCATGGTGTTGAGTACAGGATCTGAGAACCAACCCAATGTGGAGTAAGCAGACGCGCCACGGACCACCACATCATGACCTTGCGCTTTGAGCTTGGCAGCATAGGCTTCAGCGGCCGCTTTTTTATAGTAACCTCGATAAGACACGCAGCCAGCCACTGGAAAACAATGTTCAATCGGTTGAGTGCTATAATGAAGTGTTGCCACCACATTCCAAACGACATAGCGCTTACCAGTATCAACATATTCGGTATAGCTTCCGTTATCTGGCAGCTTTAAGACATCAACAGCAAATTGACGAGCGCGCTGTATAATTAAGAGTTTTCTTCTCACCTCTTCATCCGTTGACTCCTGTTTTACCACGCGATCAATTGGTTCTCGGTTCAACATAATCTGGCTGTGACCTTTCACCACCTGCGAGTAAAAACCGACCGACTCACAGGCTGACAAGCCGAAAATCGAGATCAAGAATATTATCGCCAAACCAATGTTAATTTTGCGTTTGCTCATATAAGCCCTGTTGCCTCTTCAGTAATTCGCATCCGGCCTGTTTACTAGATCGTATATCCGATAACAGACCTGAACTACTTGTGTAGTTGTGGTCAAACCCAATCTATCCTAGCAAAGGTAATAATTAATGAACAATAAGCTTCTATTAGCTGGCACACTCATGTTGGCATTTGGCACGGTAAGCGCCGATAACACTCAAATTAAACTCGGTGAATTCTCAAAAGGTTCGCTTCAGGGGTGGGAAAGCAAAGTATTTTCTGGGCAAACTCAGTACCAAATTAAACAACAGGGAAATCTAAAATCACTCTCTGCAACGGCCACAAAAAGTGCTTCTGGCTTAGGTATAAAAAAACGCATTGACCTCACTAAAACACCGATTTTAAACTGGACCTGGAGGATTGATAAACCGCTACCTCCACTGAAAGAAAAGACAAAAGCAGGGGATGATTATGCCGCTCGCCTCTATGTCGTTATTGATGGTGGTCTCTTCATTTGGAAGACGCGGGCACTTAACTACGTTTGGTCAAGCACTCCAAGCAAAGGCACCAAATGGAACAATGCTTTTGCACCAAGAAATGCAAAAATGCTAGCGGTAAGAGACAGCCGTGATGGTCCTGGACAATGGGTAACTGAGAAGCAAAACGTGGCTGAAGATTTCAAAAATCTCTACGGTTTTGTTCCTCGCTGTATTGATGGTGTTGCACTAATGACCGATACTGATAATAGCGGTGGCAGTGCAGCTGCTTCTTACGGTGATATTTTCTTCAGCGCGAAGTAATTTTTAAGGTTTTGAGTAGGAACAGAACCATCGTTCCTACTCTAATAACAGCAAAGTTCTCCTAAATAAGCCCTCGATTCATTGATTAGTTAACGATCAGCAATCAAATCACGCCACAGAAAGAATAAATAAAAATTATTGAGCCTTTTTTCTGATGTTTTACGCTTTCCAGTACAAGAGCGACAAATTCTTCAACACCAAATCATCTCGCCGCTCTATTTACTTAGGCTTGTAAGCTTTTAATTTATATACACTTTATATCGAGGATACACGATCATGAAATCTCAAATAAAAACAATCTTAGGCACAACTGCTTTATTGCTAGCTTCAACAACTGTTGTTAGTGCACACAACTTAAGTGGCGTTTCTATCCAGAAAGTTGGTTATGCAGGTAACGGTTGTCCAGCAGGTTCTGCAGAAGTTGTTTTAGCTAACGACAAGAAAAGTGCTTCTGTAATTTTTGATAGCTATATCGTAGAAGCAGGTGGCCACGGCCAGCGTACTTTTGACCGTAAAAAGTGTGATATTGCTTTCGGTCTTAAGGTTCCAAATGGCATGAGTGTTGCTATTATCAATGCCGACTACCGTGGATTTCTAGACCTACCACGCCGCGCTAAAGCGACCTTTACCCGTGATTACTTCTTTGCAGGTTCACGTGGTCCACGTCTAAAGAAGACTTGGAGAGGCGAAAAGAGCGATGACTTTTTCGTAAAAGATAGAATGGGTATCATGTCTACTGTTTATTCAAAGTGTGGTGCTGACGTCATTCTTCGTTCTAAGACTGCAGCTACATTACGTACTAAGCGTGGAAACGAAGCAATGATCGCTGTTGACTCAGCGGATCTAACAAGTAAGACAATCTTCCGTTATAACTTCAGCTGGAAGAAGTGTTAATTATCAGGATGCTGATTACTAACAAATAGTTCGACCCAACCCTTTTTTGGCCACTATCATCTTGATAGTGGCCTTTTTTATGTTCAACATTAAATATCTAAAATGAAGCTTCGGCCTTTCCAACACGTTTAGAGATAACTTCACACTATGGTGTTTGTCTTAAAAAACTAAGCATCAACCAGCTGAGCAATTCCCTTCAAAACATCCTGCGGCTCTTCGGCCACTACAATCGCTCGTAGCTCATCACTTTGCCAAACATAGCTGTTGAGCAATTCATGCTTCGTAAATATTCCTTTTAAGTCAGCTCCATCAGGCATTAGACAAATCGCAAGTGGCCGCTTTCCTGGCTTGTAAAACACCATTTGCAGCACCGGTTTATTTTCAAAATCTAGCCGTTGAACTCGCTTAAAGGCATAACCCAGAGCGGTTAAATCTGGAGGCGATATCGGTAGGGCTGGGTGCTGTTGCCGAAGATCGTTGAGTTTTGCTAATGCAATAGTTCGGTCGCTTTTGATCTGTGAAACGGTATCTTCCACATAGAAATTTTGATAAGAAACAATGGCATTAGTCCAGTCTTCAGCAGGATGAGAAGGCTGTAAGTATCTGATACCACCAAAGGTAGCGCCGACTAATAACAACACCGAAGCCGCTGCACTAGACCAATAACGAAAACCCTTTCCTTCAGTCGTTGCAGCAACTGGCTGGCCCGTCGATATTTGGCTCCACTGTGTCACTTGATCTAATAATTCATTGGGAACGGGAGGAATTCCCTGCTCCATAGCCGATTTAAAGGGAAGTTTAGACGCCTCAAAACTTGCAGCCTTAGCCGCTATTTCAGGGTCTGTAGCTATTAATGCCTCTATTTCAGCGCTTTGAGGACCGCTTAACTCGCCGTCGACCCATGCCATGATTTGTTCATCGGTAATTTTTTTCATGACAGACGACGTGCTGATAGTGAAACAGAATTCGTTTCAGAGTTTAATACGGACTGGCCAATTTTTTCTCTTGCTCTCGCCAAACGACTCATAATGGTCCCCACGGGTACTTTTAATATTTCTGCG
>CALKXC010000380.1 GCA_938004025.1 uncultured Leucothrix sp.
TGACATGCGTCTCTATAAGACTGCTGCTGAAATCAAGATGATGAAGCACGCAGCTAAAACGGCCGTGCTTTCACATGAGCGTGCGATGAAAATTTGTGAGCCCGATCTGAATGAGGGGCAGCTGGACGCCGAGTTTCTTCATGAGTTTAAATGGAATGGCATGGTACCCGCTTATACAACGATTGTCGGTGGCGGCGAAAACGCTTGTGTACTGCATTATATTGAAAACAACCAGCCGCTAGTAGATGGTGACTTAGTGCTTATCGATGCTGGTGCAGAGTATGGTTGTTATGCCAGTGATATTACTCGAACTTTTCCCGTAAATGGAAAGTTTAGTGAGTCGCAACGCTTGATTTATCAGATAGTGCTTGATGCGCAATATGCAGCAATAAATGCAGCTCAGCCGGGCAACAATTGGAATGCCCCGCACGAAGCGGCTGTAAAAGTGATTAGTCAAGGCCTGTTGGATCTTGGGATTCTCAAAGGGACTCTTGAAGGTGTTATCGAAGAGGAAGCTTACAAAGAATTCTTCATGCATAAAACAGGACACTGGTTAGGTATGGACGTGCATGATGTGGGTGATTACAAAATCGATGACGAATGGCGAGTGCTTGAGCAAGGTATGGTGCTGACTGTAGAGCCTGGTATTTATATTTCCCCAAATCCTGACGTAGATAAAAAGTGGTGGAACATTGGTGTGAGAATTGAGGATGATGTACTGATTAAACGTAAAGGTAATGAAGTACTCACTGGCTCATTAATCAAAGAAGTTGCTGATATTGAAGCTCTGATGGCAAAGGATAGGGCTGCGTAAGCGGCCGGTTAGCGATGCAAGCGGAAAGTATGGATATTGTTATTGCAGGTGGCGGGATGGTGGGAGCCAGCCTTGCGGCCGCTCTATCAGGTTTGCATCTAAACATTGCGCTTATAGAAGCATCGCCAGCCGAGCTAACTCAGCTATCGGGTTATGATGATCGAGCAATCGCACTTTCTTATGGTTCAAGTCAGATTCTAAAGGGAGTCGGTGTTTGGAAGGATGTTGCTGAGGCGGCCAACCCTATCGATAGTATTCATGTCTCTGATCGGGGGCACTTTGGGGCGACTAGGCTGAATGCCCAACAACAGAAAGTGCCAGCGTTAGGGTATTTAATTCAAGCGCAAACATACGGCCAGGTAGTGAATCGTTATCTTGAAGGAAGCAACGTTCGTGTTATTCAGCCTGCAAAAATTGATGCTGTAGAAACGAGCGATGCTACTCAAAATGTTTCGGTGATGAGTGAATCTGGAATTGAAACTATTCAGACTAAACTTTTAGTTGCTTGTGATGGTGGAAACTCTGCGATAAGAAAAATGTCGGGCATAAGCGCAACAACGCATGATTACGAGCAAGTTGCAATTATTGCCAATGTAAGCACAGAAGTGCCCCATGAAAACCGAGCCTTTGAGCGATTCACGGAGCAAGGCCCCATTGCTTTGTTGCCGATGTCTGATAATCGTTGCTCCTTAGTTTGGACGCTTGAGACAAACAATTACCAGTCCGTATTAAATCTAGATGATGATGCATTTCTAACAGCATTAGGTGAGGCGTTTGGTTTCCGGTTAGGTCGTTTTACACGAGTCGGTAGAAGAAGTTCTTTCCCTCTGGCACTCACTCAGTCTTCAAAACTAATATCGGATCGTTTGGCAATTATTGGTAATGCTGCACACACATTGCACCCTGTTGCAGGACAGGGTTTGAACTTAGCGCTGCGCGATATTGCGGATCTAGCAGAACAAATTGCCCATGCTGCAAAACATCAAGAAGACGTGGGCTCAAGCGAATTATTAAATGCATACGCTAGAGTAAGGCAGAAAGACACGGCTCGAACCATTCAATACACCGACTCTTTAGTGAAGCTTTTTTCAAATCAAAACTTCCTCATCGGTCATGCCCGTGCAGCGGGTTTAACTATTGTCGATAGGTTAACGCCTTTTAGAACGCTTTTGGCCAGACAGAGTATGGGGTTGGCAAGTCAGTCATCTCGTTTAGCTAGAGGCTTGCCGCTACTCAAGGAAACTCCATGAAGCAGCCGGTATTTGATGCAGTCATTGTGGGTGCAGGCATTGTGGGGGCGACGCTCGCTGCAATTTTAGGTAAAGCCGGAAAGCGGATTGCACTTATAGAGGCAAACGCGACGCCTAGTTTTGACGCTGAAAGTGAATTTGATTTAAGAGTTTCAGCTATAAATAGAGCGTCTCAGGAAAGCTTTGAAGCTGCTGGGGTGTGGTCAAAGATACTGTCTAAGCGTGCCCACGCTTATGACTCAATGCATGTTTGGGATGAGGGTGGCAGTGGGGAAATTAATTTCTCAGCGTCTGAGGTCGGAGCGGCCAATCTCGGTCACATCATAGAAAATAGTGTCATTCAATCAAGCCTGATGGAGCAAGTAATCAAGGAGCAATCCGTTGAGGTGTTTTGTCCTTCACGTGTTGTCGCCTTGTCAGAGGTAGAGCGGAGTAAAATTGTCACACTCGATTCAGGCGAGCAGTTACAAACGTGCCTAATGATAGGGGCAGATGGCCCGTCTTCAGTTGTTCGTGAATTAGTAGGTATTGATGTAGAACGTGAGGACTATGGTCAAAAAGGCTTAGTGGCGACTGTAAAGTCAGAGCACGGCCACAAAGATACCGCTTGGCAAAGATTCCTGCCGGGAGGCCCTTTAGCATTACTTCCCCTTAATAACGGGTTTTCTTCAATCGTATGGTCACTTCCAGCCGATCGAGCGAGTCGGTTATTAAGGCTCACGGATCAAGAGTTTTGCCGGCAGCTTGCTGAAGCTTCTGAATATCGTATAGGTGCGATGACAGAGATTGGGAAGCGAGCTGCTTTTCCTCTCAGCGGCTCGCAAGCAACATCTTATGTCCGTCCCGGAGTCGCGCTAATTGGTGATGCAGCACATACCATTCACCCATTGGCAGGTCAGGGGGTCAACCTCGGCATTAAGGATGCAGTCGTTCTTGCCGATATATTATTGTCCCAGAGCGTTAGAGACTGGGGAAGCTATAAGCAGCTCCGACGCTACGAGCGAGCGCGGAAAGGTGAAAACTTTGTCGCAATGAAAGTAATGGAAGGGTTTAAGCATCTGTTTGGTCACGATGTAGAGTTTGTAAAAATTGCTCGTAATACGGGCCTCAATGTTTTTAATTCAGTGCCGCAGGTAAAGCAGCAGATAATGCGCAGCGCCATGGGTTTATAAGTCACAAATTAAGTACAAGGAACAAGAATGGATCTCATTCAAACATTTGCCACACTCATCAGTTTGGCGGCTCTGTTTAGCTATATTAACCATCGATTTATAAAACTACCTACAACGATAGGCCTGTTGGTAATTTCCTTATTGCTTTCGCTAGCGTTGATTGGCTTAGGTAAATTTGGCTTTCCATTAGAGTCTTATGCGCAGGTGATGCTAAAAGAGATCGACTTTAACAAAGCGCTTATGCAGGGAATGTTAAGCGCTTTACTGTTTGCGGGTGCGTTGCATGTAAGCCTTGAAGATCTAAAAAAACAGAAATGGATTGTCGCCATTTTGGCAAGTATAGGCATGCTCAGCTCAACGGTTATGGTGGGCTTTGCGTCGTACTATGTATTTGCACTATTCGGTCTAGATATACCCTTTATCTACTGCTTGCTGTTTGGCTCCCTTATCTCGCCAACAGACCCCATTGCTGTGTTAGGCATACTGAAGCACTTAGGCGCTCCAAAAACACTAGAAACTAAAATCGCTGGTGAGTCGCTATTTAATGACGGCTTTGCAGTTGTTGTTTTTATTGTTTTGCTTGGAATCGCAGCGGGAGGCGGGGATGACCCCGTTTCTATCTCTAGTGTGATGTTGCTGTTCTTGCAAGAAGCTGTGGGTGGGGTTGGCTTTGGCCTGATCGCTGGTTATGTTGTGTTCCGTATGTTAGCGAGCATTGATAACTACCAGGTTGAGATTTTGCTAACGCTTGGTTTGGTGTTTGGTGGCTATGCCTTAGCGAGTGCTTTGCATATTTCAGGGCCAATATTTGTTGTTGTAGCTGGCCTATTAATTGGTAATAGAGGCCGCCAGCATGGCATGTCCGATCGCACCCGAGAGCACCTCGATAACTTCTGGGAACTTATCGATGAAATACTTAATGCAGTGTTGTTTGTATTGATTGGTTTGGAGGTTTTAATACTCACGTTCGATCTAAATTATTTATACGCTGGATTAGTCATGATTCCAGTAACTCTGCTAGCGAGGTTTATTAGCGTTGGAGTCCCTGTTTCGCTGATGAAGCTGCGAAAAACATTCACCCCTAATGTGATCCGCATTTTAACTTGGGGTGGCCTACGGGGCGGTATTTCAATTGCGCTTGCACTAACGTTGCCGGCTGGTGAAGCCAGAGAAGCATTGATCGTAGTGACCTACGTTATCGTGATTTTCTCTATCATTGTTCAAGGTCTAACTGTTGGTAAATTAATCAAGCCAGAGTAGTTCCTTTTAAATGTTTACTGGCTTATACTTGTAATCATGCACGATGAGTTTGCTTAAACTGATCCCTACAGTTGCAGGCTCTAGTGATTCTTACACTGTGAATTTAGAGTGGTTGTGTCGACGCTAAATGGATTTGGATGGCGGCGCTTGCACGAAGGAGGTTGAGAAAATGCAGGAACTCATTTTACCAATCATTGCGGGAATTTTTATAGGACTCGCGATTGCATTAGTAACTTTCAGATTAGCATCGAAGGCGCAGCTAGAAAAAGCCAAAGAATCTGGTATGCAAATAATCTATGAAGAAATAGTGACGAAGCGTAAATACCAAGACTATCAATATAGTAGCTTAGTGAAGCGAGTCATGGACAAAGTACATCTGTCGCAGATTCTGGAATAAATAACGTAGCGTTGACACTTATTTCTTCATCATGCTTTTAAGATCAGCAAAGGGATTGTGTGTGGCAGGTTTAACTTCCTTTTCCGCCATCGTTCCATACTTTACAAACTCGCCGTACTTTGAATGCTCGTGATCATGGCAGTATAAGCAGAGTAACTCCCAATTACTGCCGTCTTCAGGGTTGTTATCGTGGTCGTGGTCTACGTGATGAACCGTGAGCTCACGTAAGTTTGAGTAAACAAATTCCCTAGCGCACCGACCGCACACCCATGGGTACATCTTTAGGGCTTTGTCTCTGTAGCCTGCTTCAGTCTTTTTGTAAGCAGTTGTTCTTCCTAGGTAGTCAGTTGCCATAATTCAGCTTTCTTATGCTTGCTTGGGAATAAAGGTTCTATTGTAACCTTTTGCTGCCAAGCAATCAGCTTCAAGTCTAGGGTTTGGTTTAGGGTTGGGGTTTTTAGCTAGTGCAAGCAGTGCTTCATTTGATCCAAATACGATGGATGACATCGATTGACATTCAGCTTTGTCAGCCAACTGTGCGGTTTGGCTTTTTTGGGGATGTGACCAGACATAAGTCCCGAAAAGGGAGCATCCATAAAGAAAGGTCGATAAAGTAGTTATTAGAATTAAACGCATCGAATATAAGCCAAGGTATTGGATGAGCTAAAGATACTAGATTGATGTCGTAAGTACGAGGAATTTATATTTTTAGGTGTACTTTAAGACATTGTGTTTGAGTTTTGTCGTAAGATGGTGCCGGGAGGGGGAATCGAACCCCCACTCTGTTACCAGAACCGGATTTTGAATCCGGCGCGTCTACCAGTTCCGCCATCCCGGCATCTTACAAGCAATCAATCGCTCGATTTGAGTTGCGCATTTTACCGGATTGTAGAGGTTTGTCAT
>CALKXC010000381.1 GCA_938004025.1 uncultured Leucothrix sp.
CCATTGGAAACGGACACTGATTTAACCACTGCTCCGCTATCCTTAGCGGCAAGTTGTGGTGCAAAAACAGACGCACCCATGGCACTTGCTATTTTTGCCAAGGTCAGAATGAAATTCCTTCTTTTCTGATTGCTTTCTTTCATTTGGAACGCTCTATTGTTATTAACATGCATATACTGCAATAAGATAAACGGATTAGGGGGTTAATATCAAGTAGATTTTACATAAAAACGCTAAGTTGTTGTTTTTTATAATTTATGAGGGTTTTATTTCAGCGGACCTTGCTTGGTTTTTATACGCTAAAGTGATGTTAAGATCGCCTTCTGGGATAAAGCCGCCGCCTTTCTCTGGCCATTCAATTAAACAAAGTGCGTCAGGCCTTAGATAATCCCGGATGCCCATGTATTCAAGCTCTTCTGGGTCACCTAATCGGTACAAATCGAAGTGATAAATATCACGACCTTTAACTTGGTAAGGCTCAACTAAGGTGTATGTAGGGCTCTTAACTGTGCCCTCAAATCCTAACGATCGTAGCAGTCCGCGTACCATGGTTGTTTTGCCAGTGCCTAGGTCGCCATGCAACCTTACCACCCCACCTGTGGGTAATAGAGTCGCAATAGCTGCTCCAAGTTCCATTGTTTCTGCTTCATTTTGCAGAATTAAGCTGCAAGGCGGTGTGATGTTTGCAAATGCTGAAGTGTTCATTTCTTGGTATCCGCAGGTGGTTGCTTCATACTATCCTGATATTTCTCTTAGTTCGATAGTGTTTATGGCTAAATCGATGTCCGACTCAGCAATGCAATTATTTGTTGAGCAATTGCAAACATGGGGGCGGGAGTTAGGCTTTCAACAGTTGGGGATTAGCGATACTAATCTTTCAGACTCTGAGCAAAAGCTTCATCAGTGGTTAGCAGGCGGAAATCATGGTGAAATGAGCTGGATGGCTTCACATGGGCTTAAACGAAGCAGGCCTGACTTGCTAGAAGTGGGTACTCGCAGCGTTATTAGTGTAAGGATGGATTATAAACCACCTAATGCTGCCGATGCTGAGATGGTGCTTAATCATCCTAATCTTGCTTACGTTTCTCGTTATGCCCTTGGGCGTGACTACCATAAAGTGATGCGCAGTAAGCTAAAGCAGCTAGCAGGCAAAATGCAGGCGAGTATTGGTGAATTTGGGTATCGAGCGTTTGTCGACAGTGCGCCAGTATTGGAAAAACCAATTGCTGTCAAAGCAGGTTTAGGTTGGATAGGCAAGCACAGCAATTTACTCAATCGTGACGCCGGCTCATGGTTTTTCTTAGGTGAAATCTATACTGATTTAGTTTTGCCTGAAAGCAAGCCTGTGGAAGAGCACTGTGGCAGCTGTACCGCTTGTATTGATGTTTGCCCAACTCAGGCAATTATTGCTCCCTTTGTCGTCGATGCAAGACGTTGCATTTCTTACCTGACCATTGAATTAAAAGATGAGATACCGGTTGAGTTTCGTTCGGCAATGGGCAATCGAATCTATGGGTGTGATGATTGTCAGTTGATCTGCCCTTGGAATCGCTTTTCTCAAGAGTCTTCGGAAAACGATTATCAAGTGAGGCATGGTCTAGACTGTGAATCTTTATTGAAACTGTTTAAATGGTCAGAAGACAAATTTCTAGATAAAATGCAGGGTTCAGCGATTAGGCGAATTGGCTACGAGCGGTGGCAAAGGAATCTCGCGGTTGCTTTAGGAAATGCACCGTTCAATAGCGCAGTGGTCGCTGCACTATCAGAGAAACGCGAATCATCAAGTGAGATGGTCAAAATTCATATTGACTGGGCGCTCGATCAACACAAAACAAGTCTGAATCAAGACTAAGGGGAGCTCGCAACATGTTACGGCATTGGTTGTTACTGCTGGTAAGTGGCTTGTCGATAGGTGCTTCACAGGCAGCTACAGACACATCCAGCATCTATGAAGAAGTGGAATCTTCAGTCTATCAGGTTCGTGTGATCAACATTGAGACAGGGAAAAAAGTCGCTATCGGTTCTGCGTTTGTCGTGCAGCAGTCCGATATCTTGGCGACTAACTATCATGTGGTCAGTGAATACGTTAATGATCCGGATGTGTTTAGGCTTGAATACCTGTCCACTGACGGGAAGTCTGGTCCATTAGAGCTACTAGATTTGGACGTCATTCATGATCTGGCGGTAGTGAAAAGCGAATCCAATCGAGGGAAACCGTTAGAGATCGCGGAGGTGCCTGATAAAGGTGCGCGTTTGTTTTCATTAGGTAATCCGCTTGATTTGGGTTTTTCGATTGTTACCGGAACCAATAATGGCATTATGGCGCAAGATGAAGATGGAAATATTCTCTTTTCCGGGAGCCTGAACCAAGGAATGAGCGGTGGACCTACACTTAATGAGTCTGGAAAAGTAGTTGGAATTAATGTTGCAACGCAGGGTAATTCTTTGGGTTTTTTGGTTCCTGCCAATTATTTATCGATCATTCTTAAGCGCCTTAGCAAGACGGGTTTCGAGCCTGTTGGTGATCGGTTTAAACAAATTTCTAACCAGCTGAAAAAGAATTCCGAAAAAACGATCAAACGCCTAAGTGAGAATAACTGGGGTCTTACCAGGATAGGCAACTTATTGGTGCCTGCCGAACTCGATAAATCCATGCGATGCTGGGATCAAAGTCGAACGCCAAAGAAAGATGATTTGTTTCGTTCCTTTCTGACGATCTGCTCAAATCAAAATGATACCTACCTTTCACAACGGTTATCGGTTGGATCAATCAATTATGAATACGGCTGGATGGATACAGAAAAGTTAAACCCGTTAAGATTTTATAGCCGTTACGAAAAAATGAATTTCAGTTTTATCGAAAGTGAAGTGGATAAATCAGATGTGACGAACTTTGCGTGTCATACCGGATTCACCAAAATAGCCAAGCAATCTTTTAAAACAACCGTGTGCCGACGTGATTATCTTAAATACGAAGGCCTGAGCGATATGTTGTTTTCAGTCGCGCTGGTCGGCCACAAATCTAAGGGTGCTATCTTTAATTTAGATATAACCGGTACTAAATCTAAAGCCGCTTATGTGTTATTCAAAAAAATGGTTGGGGCGTTTCAATGGAAAAGTTGATACTCGAACTGACTCACCAAGGTAAGTCTAGCT
>CALKXC010000382.1 GCA_938004025.1 uncultured Leucothrix sp.
GCACTGCAGTCGCCTAGCTTGCTGAATCGTTTTTTCATGATCATCATTCCTAGCAAAACAGCTAAGGGCTAGGTGCTCAAGCTCACCCTTGATCGACTTTTCAGAACTGCGCCACTGTATTTTTGTGCCCAATGCTTCAATAGCAGAGGCAATCTTGCTGCAGTCTTTTTCATTGTTAAGCACGGTACGGTATGAACGCACTAGCAGGCCGATGTCTTCACGCATCGGGCCAGGTGCCGTTGGCAATGCGTCGGCTGAGCATTTTTCGACTCGATCAACGCTGCATTGAAAGGAAGGTCCACCTTCTCCATCGTCAGAGTTGTTATTAGCATTATTCCCCTCACCTGATTCGCGTATTTGATCTTGCATGCTACGACTCATTAGAGATTGCATGGCTTCTGCTGGGCTGAGCGCTGTAGCAGAGCGGCTAAAATCAAAACTAATGTTAGGATTAGCGGAGATAATGTTTTGCATTAGTTCGTTAGTTTGCTGGAGGACCAGCCACTCAACGAACGTAAAAGATTTAGGATCCGTTTCTGCTTTCTTTTTATCGAAGTCGTTGGACACCGCACGAAAGATAGAGAAAGCGATTCCTGCAACCATTATCGGAATGAGGAAAAATGAGTAGATATTTTTCTTGAGGTTAGCGCTTTCGAGGCGGGTCCGTTCTGATCGGGACTCGCCTCGCGCTAAGGTACGTTCATTGCTTAAACGAATCGTATCTTGATACTGCTTTTGCGCTGCAGCATTGTTATTTTCTTTTCTTAAAGCTTCAGCTTGTTGAAAGCGATCTTTAGGGTCGTCACGGTGCATAGCGATATCCGGTGCCTTGAATGATAAGTGTATCAGACATTAGTTGCCGGTTTGATAGCCCATACTGTTGAAAGTTCTATTAAAATATTGCACCGACTACAGCACTCCCTAATGCTGCGCCAGCTGCCCCACCAATTGGGCCTCCAGCCGCAGTGCCTGCAATAGCACCAGCGGTACTGGCAGCAGCGCCTGCAACAGAGCCAACTACACCAATAGCGCCTGATGCGACTTGTTGAGCGCTACAGCCTGTTAGTAGTAAATAACCACAAACCAAGGAAATCATGGAAAGCTTTTTCATTGTATTATCGTCCGTTTTGTCGTTTTTCGTTGGTTAATGTTCAAGTTCTGGTAGTGCTGAGCCGCTGGGTGCAGATGCTACTGTAGCTTTGTCGTCTGAGCCAGGATTTTGTTCAAAATTTAGACGCCATTCTAAGTTGTTTTTAGAGGTGGCATTTTCCATCGCTTCTTCTTTGGTAATACGCCCTGCTAAACAGTGTTCAATAAGCGATTGGTCAAAGGTGTGCATACCATCGGTTGAGCCTTTTTCCATCAATGCGCTGAGTTCGTGAGTTTTACCTTTGCGAATCACTTCAGATACAAAAGGTGTATTGATTAACACTTCGCTGGCTAGCACGCGCTTTCCATTTACATCTGGAATTAATCGTTGTGCAACAATGCCGCGAAGGTTTAGAGAAAGGTCCATTAAAATCCGTTGCTTTTGATCAGCAGGGAAAAGATAGAGCAAGCGATCTAAAGCTTGTGTTGCATTGGTTGCGTGCAAAGTCGTGATTACTAAATGTCCGGTATCTGCAAAACCCATCGCTGAGTCAACCGTTTCAGTATCACGAACCTCACCAACCATAACAACGTCGGGTGCTTCACGCATGGCTTCGCGCATTGCATTCTTGTAAGAGTGAGTATCAAAACCAACTTCTCGTTGGCCGATGATCGACTTGTCATGTTTGAAGACAAACTCGATCGGGTCTTCAATCGTCAGGATGTGGCCTGCATGACGTTCATTTCGATATTGAATAAGTGACGCCATTGATGTTGACTTACCCGCGCCGGTTGATCCAACAAACAGCATTAAGCCATCTTTTTTCATGACGAGTTCTTTTAGGATTTCAGGCAAACCGAGTCCTTCTGGCGACATGATGTCAGAGCGTACATGACGGATAACCATCGAGACTTCACCGCGTTGGTGGTAAGCGTTTAATCGGAAGCGGCCAACGTCGCGAATGGCCATTCCTTTGTTAATTTCTTTGGTCTGTTTGAAGCTTTCCCACTCCAAGTCATTGAGCATAGATCGAGCCAGTGCTGCGATCATTCCAGGCTTCATAGACTCTTTAGTAAGGTGTTTAAAACCGCCCATGACTTTTATAGAGGCTCTTGCGCCCGTTGTTAAGTAGAGGTCAGAGGCTTCATGTTTAACCATGGCCGCTAAAAAGGCGTTAACTTGTGGGCTATTTTCTATCATTCTGCAGCCTCGTCGTATAGTTCTTCAATTGAAAGTTTATCGGTGCCCTTAAAGAAATCTTCTTTCTTGGAGTTGCGGCTGCCGAGTTTGAGTTTTAGTCGTAGATCATTAATCGAGTCAGCATTTCGCATACCTTCTTGAACCGTGATCAAACCTGCATCGATCATATGGAACAGTGCTTGGTCAAAGGTACACATCCCCAATTGATTAGATTTCGCCATGAGTTCTTTCATTCCAGAGACGTCACCTTTCAAGATTAAGTCCGCCATCATCGGGGTATTAATTAATACCTCTACGGCTGGAAAGCGTCCTTTGCCATCTTTTTTACGGGTTAAACGTTGTGAAACGACGGCCTTTAAATTGAGAGATAAATCCATCAATAGCTGTTCGCGGCGCTCATCTGGGAAAAAGTTAATAATCCGGTCGATTGCTTGGTTAGTACTGTTGGCGTGTAAAGTCGTTAAGCAGAGGTGACCTGTTTCAGCATAGGCAATGGCATATTCCATCGACTCGCGATCGCGCACCTCACCGAGCAAGATTACGTCAGGCGCCTGACGCAAGGTGTTCTTCATGGCAATTTCGTAGTTATCTGTATCCAGGCCCACTTCGCGTTGAGTGATTAAGCAATTTTTATGTTTATGGGTAAATTCAATCGGGTCTTCGATGGTGATGATGTGCCCGTGAGTCTTTTCATTTCGCAGGTCAATCATTGCCGCTAGGGTAGTTGATTTACCCGAACCGGTTGCTCCTACCATAATCACTAAACCACGTGAGGTCATGGTGATGTCTTGTAATACGGGTGGAACACCCAAGGCTTTAAAGCTAGGAATTTCGCCAGGAATATGTCTGAGCACCATTCCCGAGCAGCCGCGCTGGGTAAAGGCATTCACACGAAAGCGGTCTGATCCCGGTAAGCTAATCGAGAAATTCCCCTCCATATGCTCTTCAAAGGTACGCATCTGTTTGTCGTTCATAATTGAACGCACCAACATTCGCGACTGATCTTCCGATAGAGGTTGATTCGACAGATGTTTAACATGGCCATTAATCTTGGCGCTGGGTGGAGCACCGGCGGTCACAAATAGATCCGAACCCTTCAGTTTTAGGACGTTACGTAGCAGGTTATGCACGTACGCCATAGCACTCTCTTTATCCATCGAGGTCCCCTTTAAGAACTGCTATTGCTTAGCAATTATTTTTATTTATTTAAATTATCTGTTCTATTAACGCTTTTGTTTTGGGAATAATAGAACACCGTATCTGTACAGAGGCTTACGCAAAAACGTGCCACATCATTTATAGCGCGTCAGGGCTGTCCGCTTTGGCAATGGCTACTTCTCTAGAGATAGCGCCTTGCGACATCAATTTTTGTAGTGATTGATCCAAAGTTTGCATGCCTTCGCCGGAGCTGGTTTGCAGCGTCGACTTCATTTGAGCAATCTTATTTTCTCGAATCATCGAACGAATAGCTCGTGTTCCAATCAGTACTTCGTGTGCAGCTACTCGGCCACCGCCAGTTTTCTTGAGTAGTGTCTGGGAAATAATGGCCTGTAATGATTCTGAAATCATCGAGCGAATCATGTCTTTCTCAGCGGCAGGGAATACATCAACAATACGGTCAATGGTTTTAGGCGCGCTGGTTGTATGCAATGTACCGAATACTAAGTGACCGGTTTCTGCGGCCGTCAGTGCAAGTCGAATGGTTTCTAAGTCACGAAGCTCACCCACCAAAATGGTATCGGGATCTTCACGCAAAGCTGATCTAAGTGATGCCTCAAAGCTTTGAGTATCGCGATGAACTTCTCGTTGGTTGACTAGGCACTTTTTACTTTCGTGAACAAATTCAATCGGGTCCTCAAGTGTGAGTATATGGCCGTAGTCGTTTCTGTTTTTGTAATCAATCATCGCGGCCAGTGTGGTTGATTTACCCGAACCGGTCGGGCCGGTGACCAAAACAAGTCCGCGAGGCTTGTCAGTAATTTTCTTGAAAATAGCCGGACAGTTTAGATCCTCCAGCGATAGTATTTTACTAGGGATGGTTCTAAATACTGCAGCTGCACCGCGGTTTTGGTTAAAGGCGTTAACACGAAAACGAGCAACACCAGGGATTTCAAACGAAAAATCAGTTTCCCAATATTCTTCGTAATCCTTTCGCTGCTTATCATTCATAATGTCATACACCATGCTGTGAACATCTTTATGTTCAAGCACTGGAAGATTGACACGTCGCATGTCACCGTCTACACGAATGATCGGGGGTTGCCCCGCCGAAATATGTAAGTCAGACGCGTTATTCTTTACCGAAAATGCCAGCAGTTGTGTAATATCCATAGTGTAATTTTTGTTATTATTAAGAATATAAATCGACCGTATCACAGATGCCTAAAATACTTCATAACCTTCAGACAATTGGCAGCGAGATTGTGCAATCATGCGAGGCTGCTAACCGCCAGTCAGAAGACGTTCAGCTGTTAGCGGTGAGCAAGCGTCATAGTGCGGATGCAATCCGTGAAGCTTATGCTGCAGGGCAGCGAGCGTTTGGTGAAAACTACGTTCAAGAAATGCTTGAGAAATCACAGCAATTAGCCGAGCTTGATATCGAATGGCATTTCATTGGGCCGTTACAATCTAACAAAACTAAAGATGTAGCGATGACGGCAAGTTGGGTGCATACCGTTGACCGTTTGAAAATTGCACGTAGGCTAAGTGAGCAACGACCGACTCATTTGCCGCCTCTTAATATTTGCATACAGGTGAATGTTAACCGGGAAGCGAGCAAGTCAGGGGTCGCACTGGATGCGGTTAATGAGTTAGTCGAGACGGTTGATCAGCTACCCAATTTAAAACTGCGTGGTTTGATGGCTATTCCAGAGTCAACTAAGGACGTGCATAAACAGCGTGCTAATTTTGCTTTGCTGGCTAACGCACAAGCAGTACTTAATGACGCAGGCTTCTCTCTGGATACGCTTTCTATGGGCATGAGTGGTGATATGGATGCCGCGATCGCGGAAGGGGCAAGCATTGTCAGAATCGGTACCGCAATTTTTGGTAATCGCCCCACCTCATGATACTGATCATGGATCATCCTTTAAGAATTAAATGAATACTCAAGAGGTTCGTTCTCATTATGACAGCTAATATGAATTCACAAAGCTTCACTAAAATCACTTTTATTGGCGCGGGTAACATGGCTCGAAGCTTAGTGGCTGGTATGGTTGAAGACAGTGCCGCCGTGGAAATTACGGTATCAGACCCCAATGAGGAGCAGCTGGATATTATCCGTGGCCGATGGCCTTCTTGCGCTGCTACAACGGATAATCATGCAGCCGTCGCTGATGCGGATATTGTCGTGCTAGCTGTAAAACCACAGATTATGCAGAAGGTCTGTGAGGGTTTAGCCGCTTCAGTTCAAGAAACTAAGCCATTGATTATTTCAATCGCTGCTGGCGTTAGTGAATCTAGCATGAGTCATTGGCTGGGTGGTTTTTTGCCAGTGGTGCGTTGTATGCCTAATACTCCTGCTTTGGTACAAGCTGGAATGACGGGTTTGTTTGCCAATGAACGAGTGAGTAAAGAACAGCGCAGCTTGGCGGAAAGTATCATGCGTTCTGTTGGAATGGTGCTATGGTTCGACGATGAAGAAAAGCTACATGCTGTGACAGCTGTTTCTGGCTCTGGGCCAGCGTACTTCTTTCTAGTCATGGAGGCG
>CALKXC010000383.1 GCA_938004025.1 uncultured Leucothrix sp.
AATTGTTACAAACAAGACATTGTCTCGTTGAGGTTGGCGGCGATAACGATATTCGCTAGCAACCTCAACTTGGCAAGATATATCGGCCAAGCTCTCTATCCAATATTTTGCGGTCAGGCCTGCATGGTAACTAGTTCCACAAGCGATTATTTGTACCTCGCGCACCTTATCAAACACCGCTTTTAATTTTTCTTGATCACCGTCAATACAATGACGCATGTTGGCATTCTCAACCCGGCCTGTCAGGGTATTTTGTACGGAAACCGGCTGCTCATAAATCTCTTTAAGCATGTAATGGCGGTATTCACCCAACTCTGAATCCATCGAGCTGGCAGAGGACTCTTTTATATTCCGTGTGACTGAATTTCCACCAGCATCGAAGATCTCATAGCCTTCCAGTGTCATTCTTACCGAATCGCCATTTTCTAAATAAATAAAACGATTAGTCACTGGCAGCAGCGCTTGAATATCAGAACCGATAAAATACTCTCCAATCCCTAAACCAAGGACTAGGGGGCTTCCTTCTCGAACAGCGATTAAAACATTAGGGTCATCTTTTGCTATTACCCCCAGTGCATAAGCACCTCTTAAAACCTTAGTCGCTTGATTCACAGCATCAAGCAATGAAACGCCAGGCTTTAGATACGTATCGATTAGATGAACCACAACTTCAGTGTCAGTCTCCGAAGTAAACTGATAACCCTGTTCAATAAGATCTGACCGTAGCTCCTCATAGTTTTCTATAATACCGTTGTGAACAACGGCTATTCGATCGTTACTAATGTGCGGGTGTGCATTGTGCTCTGCAGGAGCGCCATGCGTTGCCCAACGTGTATGAGCAATACCAATTGAACCTTTTAGCGGCTCTTTTTCTAATTTATTTTCAAGCTCAATCACTTTACCTAAAGCTCGGGTGCGTTTGATTGAGCAGTCTCGATCGAGTACAGCGGCACCAGCAGAGTCATATCCGCGGTATTCTAAGCGTCGTAAACCCTCAATTAGAATCTCGGTTACATTTCGCTGAGCTATTGCTCCTACTATTCCACACATATTTATTTACCTTATTTGTTTTTCTGCGGTCTGATCCAACTAGGAATGCTAATTTGTTTCGATCGAGACAACGTCAGCTGTTGCTCAGGAGCGTCCTTGGTAATTGTAGAACCCGCGCCGATGGTTGATCCATCACTAATTTTAACAGGCGCAACTAATTGTGAGTCTGAACCTACAAAGACGTCATTTCCGATGATCGTTTTAAATTTATTTACACCATCATAATTGCAGGTAATTGTACCGGCGCCAATATTGACGTTGGAACCCATTTCTGTATCGCCAATATAGCTGAGGTGACTGATTTTACTACCCTCACCAACCACACTTTTCTTTATTTCAACAAAGTTACCAACTTTCGAGCGAGATGATAATACTGTGCCCGGGCGAATTCTAGCAAATGGCCCGATATCACAGTCATCACCAATAATGGCATCCTCGATGACGGAATTAGCCTTCACTGTCACTCCTGAACCAATCACCGCATTCTCTAAAATACAGTTTGGCTCAATTGTTACGTTATCTCCAATTTTGACATCACCAATTAGCACAACATTTATATCAATTAACACGTCTGTTCCAACCGACACGGAACCACGAATATCTAAACGAGAAGGATCCAATACTGTAACGCCCTCTGACATCAAACTATTAACTTGGTTTAGCTGAAAAGCACGCTCCAGCATTGCCTGTTGTTGGCGATTGTTAACTCCCTGAACCTCATTTGGGTCTTGGCAATCCACCGAAGTGACTTTTGCACCCTCCGCCACCGCATGAGCAACACAATCAGTTAAATAATATTCTTTTTGTGCGTTATCGTTATCTAGCATAGATAACCAACGCTTCAGATGTGCTCCTTTAGCTGCAACAATACCCGTATTTATTTCCTGAATTTTTCTGATCTCATCATCGGCATCTTTTTCTTCAACGATTTCAAGAATTTCATTATTACTGCCCCTTACAATCCTTCCTAAACCAAAAGGGTTATCAAGCTTGCTAGTTAGCAGAGCAAAATCATACTCGCCGATACAATCGCACAAGGGTTTTAAAGTTTCAGTTCTGACTAGTGGAACATCACCGTAAGCAATTAAAACAACATCATTATCATCTATTTCAGGAATCGTTTGCATCACGGCATGACCGGTTCCTAATTGATCTTCTTGACGAACCCAAGTGATTTCTTCATTCGGCAAGCTATTCATAACAACTTCTGCATGATGCCCTACCACGCCAATTACAGAGCCCGCTCCTAATGATTTGCAGGTCGATACTACATGATGGAGCATCGCCTTACCGCCGATAGTATGCATGACTTTTGGCAAGTCTGAACGCATACGTGAACCTTTGCCGGCAGCAAGAATGATAGATTTGATATTCATGGAATATGGCTTTTTATTAATTATAAAATGATAAATAGATAATCAGTTCTATTATAGTTAAATAATTTACAATTCGTTTAACTTTTCGATAAAAGAACAATAGCAAAAAGTGGCCAGTAATTGGCCACTTTTTTTACACAAAACAAAATTTAAACTATATCAATAGACCTTACAAGATGTTTTGAACTTCTTAGGCACGACCCCCCAGCGATACTCCAGAGGAGCATTTGGGTTTGAGGATACAAAGCCAGCGTATAAGTTCTGACGAAGTGCTCTTAATGGCATATGATAATTTTCACCTAGACTCATCTGAACCATGCAGAAATCATTTAGCTGTTTCTTTTGCGCAGGTGTAGGGTCAGTTTGAGAAAACAACGTTCTAGTCCACTGTTCTTGCTGACTATTTCCTGCCGTTGCTTTTGTTCTCGCATGATGCTCACCAATCGCATTGAAAAATGCCTTCAGCCTGCGGTCTCTTGATGGAGTTGAATAACTGTTGTACTCACCTCGTGTCATACACTGACGACCTTCTTTACGAATTTT
>CALKXC010000384.1 GCA_938004025.1 uncultured Leucothrix sp.
ACCGATACCGTTATCTCCACCCATTTTGTTAAGCGTTTCTAGCATGGTTGCCGGTGATAATGGCTTGCCGTCTAATGCAACGGGGTCACCTTTTTCATAGGTCAGCTCGATGTAAGTCGCTTTGTCAGGAGCATTTTCAGGGGAAACTGACCAACGCCACATCTCATCTTCTGCTTCAGTCCAAGGGTCTTCCAATACACCACCTTCATAAGAAATATGCAGCAAATTCGCATCCATTGAGTAGGGCGACTTCGTTTTGATTTTTTGATAATCAATGGGAATGCCATGTTTAGCGGCGTACTCCATTAGAGATTCTCGGGAGTTAAGGTCCCATTCGCGCCAAGGTGCAATCACTTGAACACCTGGTTTAAGGGCATAAGCACCTAGCTCAAACCTGACCTGATCATTTCCCTTACCCGTCGCCCCATGAGAGACAGCATCAGCTCCTGTCTCGTTAGCGATTTCGATAAGACGCTTTGCAATAAGAGGGCGTGCAATTGACGTTCCAAGTAAATACTCACCTTCATAAATGGCGTTGGCCCTGAACATGGGGAAAACGTAGTCACGCACGAATTCTTCGCGTAAGTCTTCAATATAAATTTCTTTAATGCCCATGGCTTCAGCCTTGGCGCGTGCTGGCTCTACTTCCTCACCTTGGCCGATGTCGGCTGTGAAAGTAACCACTTCGCATCCATAGGTTTCTGATAACCATTTTGCAATGATTGAAGTGTCTAAACCACCGGAATAGGCGAGTACGACTTTATTGACTGCATCAGACATAATTTATCAGGCTCGAAAGTTTCAAAAAGAGCACATTATACGCTAGCTTCTGTAAAATGCGCGCTATGCATATACAACAAAATTACTCATTAAAGGCATTAAATAGTTTTGGTGTCTCGGTTTCGGCTGATTTATTTACTGCGCTGCGTTCTTCAGATGATGTGGATGCTTTAATTAGTTGGCGAAAGGCTAACTTAAGCACCCCATGTTTACTCATCGGCGGTGGAAGCAATATGCTATTTGTGCATGATTTTAAGGGGTTAGCGGTTGCCGTTTGTTTGAAGGGCCAGGAATTAATTAGTGAAGATGACGATTCTTTCTATATTAAGGCGGCCGGTGGCGAAAATTGGCATGATTTTGTGCGTTGGACAATTGATGAAGGTTACGCAGGGCTTGAGAACCTCTCATTAATACCGGGAACTGTGGGCGCGGCTCCAATGCAAAACATTGGTGCTTATGGTGTTGAGTTGGGAGATCGCTTGCAGAGTTTAGATGCTATTGATTTATCAACTGGTGAGCGAAAGACATTTAGTAATGAGGAATGTCAATTTGCTTACAGAGATAGCTTCTTTAAACGGCAGCAGCCCGATAGATGGCTGATTGAATCGGTAACATTTCGTTTACCCAAAAATCCTAAATGGGTAATCGCCTATGCTGGCGTTGAAGCTGCTTTAGATGGTCAAAAGCCGAATGCCCGTTTGATCAGTGATGCTGTAATTGCCCTCAGACAAAGTAAGTTGCCCGACCCTAAAATCATCGGTAACGCTGGAAGCTTCTTTAAAAATCCGATTATGTCAATCGAGCAATGGAAGGCCTTGCGCGCCAAGTTCCCCGATTTACCAGGTTACCCTCAGAATGATAATAAAGACTTAATTAAAACATCGGCCGGCTGGCTCATTGATCAGTGTGCATGGAAAGCGTTTCGAGATGGAGATGCAGGTATTTATGAAAAACATGCGCTTGTACTGGTTAATCATGGCGAGGCTAGTGGCAAGGCGCTTTGGGATCTAGCCGAGCGAATCATCAAGTCGGTTAAAGAGAAGTTCGATCTTACACTTGAAGCAGAACCTAGGGTTATAGGTTAGCCATCTCCAGATCTACTGTACCTTCCGCCTCAAGAATCAACCTTAGCTCTTCAAGGTCTGGTTGAATATTAAGAATCTTAAGGTCATCGAGGCGGCCATTGAGTCTTATGTTTTTGCTATGCATTCCATTAAATTGCTGATTAATAGACTGATAGGCTTCGTTGTAGTTTTGGGAGAAATCATAAACTAATGCGCTTTGGAGCCCCTTTAATAGTCTGCCGTGGAGTAACTGGGTAGTCACATTCCAGAACTTGCTATCCAGTTTACGACTAAACTCTACTTCAGCCAATTTAAGGGTTTTAGTTTGGTTGTCGACCACAGGCTTTCCGGATATGTAGATCTCACCATCACTGCTTAACAGGCCTAAAAGCCCATCAAGTTTAACCTGTGCCGCTAGCACTAAACGGTCATTATTAGGATATATGTCAACAGATTTAACGCTGATGCTCACATCACCTTGTTTATATTCCAACGGTTTTTCTGTTAGGCGTTGTTGAAGGCTGCTAGCAAGCGTTTCATAAGTCAGGGCAAGCGGCAGGCTAATGCGCAGCTTTGAGGTAGGTATTGATCTATCCAGTAATGGAGGCAATGGTGTAGCTTGGGCAATACTATTGTCGTTGTTACTCGATGTTGAGAGTGTTGTTTGCAATGCAAGTCCCACCCTTATAGCATCACTATCAATCCGTATCGTTGACAAATTTAGCGCAGAAGGGTTTGTTTTTAACCACAGCGGAAAAGTCCCAGTGAGCTTTCTAGGTTGCTGTAGCGTCATCCAGAATGCTTCGACTTTCTTTCTGAAACGACTGTCAGCAGCCATTTTAGTTTGTTGTTTTTTCAAAGCTTTATTCAGTGCTTTGAGGATCGGCTTTTCAACTTTTTCCTGTATACCTAGCTCTACCCCTAACACATTAACCTTTGGACTTTGTTGCCATTGAATTGAAGAGTTGGTTAAGAGTTGTAGCTGCCAGTTACTATTAACTGTTGGTTTTATATCGGCAATCGCAGTGAAAGCAGCCGTTCGAAAGTCTACGTTTCGCAGTAGTTCTTTTACAATTTTGCCTTTTCCTTTAACTTTTAGCTTGTACTGCAAAGGAATCGTAACGCGTAAAAAACCGTTGTTTAAAGGGATTAACTGTACTGGCCCAGTGCGATCAGCCCAACCACCGACTTGATAAGTCTCGCACAGGTTTTTACCAAAAATCCGAATGCATTTTTGTTTGATCTTGCCGGGGTCATCATATAGCGACACCGGAATATCAGCTTCTAGTCGTTCGCGCAAACGATCTAAGGGAATACTCAAGTTAGTTCGAATAACAGATTCGCTAACAGCGTCGGTAAACGGGATGACAGAAATTGGCGGCTTCTCTGAAAGGTTTTGGAATTCACTGACTTGTTGAGTACAGGCACTTAACAACAGAGAAAGTGTTAGCGATATAAGTAACGTTAAACGAGTCATATTGGAATCAGCTGTTAATGAATGCAAAAAGGGAGTCACAGTGGACTCCCTTTAAAAACTAATCTAAATAGACTTAGTTTAGTTAGTAAAACGTGTCCAGAAGTACTCTGGGTCATTCTTAGTCATTGACCAGAATAGTTCACCCGAATTTCTCCAAGGGTCTAGCAGCATGCCATCACGAACACCTTTGCCTTTAGCCGTTACCACTAAAGAGTTGTGCTCATTGAAACGTCTACGGTTAGCGGTACCGTGATAGAAGTCAAAACTTTTCCAATTACGTGCCTGAATGTGTTTCGCCATATCTCGCGTCCACTGCCAGCATAAACCGTCTTCACGGTAGCCGTAGTTAACTAACACATTGTGCCAGTAGGGAGGGCTCACTAGGTTGTATTTGTTAGCAAGAACCTTAGGGTAGGCAACTGCTTCATGGGCTAATAACTTAGCTTCAGCTGGATCGATGTTTGGGCCTAGCTTCATGAGTGCTGCGGTAACACCTGCAATTTCTTTAGCAGATTTGGCGTCCATTTTCGTAAATACGGTCCGTTTAGAAACAGGATCCACCTTGACGTTATCATACCTAACGGCACAGCCAGATAGGAATAGGATTGCCAGCATCGAAAATGCCAAAAAGAATCGTTTACTAAAAGTGTTAATCATAACAAGTTGTTCCTTGGTTAAAATACTACATGCCAAGCAGAGAGTTTATAAAAGTGAAGAACCGTTTTTATTTGATGGTTAATCACGATACCGTTTTCTTGGTAAAGTGCATCAGATAGTTCACATCCACATCATTACCTAGTTTATAACTTTGGAAAATGGGGTTGTAAGTCATGCCCGTAACATCTTCCAATTTTAGGCCACTATTGCGGCCCCATCCTTCCAATTCCGATGGCCGTATAAATTTTGCATACTCATGGGTACCTTTAGGTACCATTTGTAAGAAATACTCTGCTCCAACAATCATCAAAGCAAATGCTTTTGGGTTGCGATTGATCGTGGAAAAGAAAATATGTCCATCGGGTTTAACAAGTGCTGAACAGGCTGCAATAACAGAACCAGGGTCAGGAACATGCTCTAACATTTCCATACAAGTAACTACGTCGTAGCGTGCCGGATTTTGTTCAGCCATTTCTTCAGCGGTAATCTGTTGGTAATCAATTTCCACACCCGATTCAAGACTATGTAGCTGAGCGATAGATATAGGGGTCTCTCCCATATCTATTCCAGTCACTACGGCGTCTTGAAGCGCCATGCTTTCTGACAAAATACCACCCCCACAACCGATATCGATAACTTGCTTACCGGCTAGGCCGCCAGCGAGTCGTTCAATATAGTTGAGGCGTAACGGATTGATCTGGTGCAGTGGTTTAAACTCACTGTTAACGTCCCACCATCTGTTAGCGATGGCTTCAAAC
>CALKXC010000385.1 GCA_938004025.1 uncultured Leucothrix sp.
ACCCCATCATGTTGATTTATGATCCTTCTTGGAGCCGGTGTTGGGATGACTACTGGTCTCGGTGCTTGAGCAACCCTAGGAGCAGGTTGAACAGGGCGCCTTACAGGCTGCACAGGGCGTATTACCGGTGGTTGAACGATAGTAGGAGCGACTCTACTTGCTTGAGGTGCAAACTTAATCGCAGGAGCTGGCTGAACTTGAGCCTGATATCGCTTTGGTACAGGTTTTGCAGCAACTCTAACGGGTTGGCGTTTTGCCTGAGGAATAATTACGGGTCTCGGGGCAGCAGCAATGACTCTTTTAGGGGCTGCAACAGGCTTAGCCTTTGCAATAGCCGTCTTAGCACCTGGTTTCTTAGGCTTAGATGGAACTTGACTAAAGATAATTGGATTAGGGTTTCTAGCAGGCTTAGCAAGACGTGCAATCTGATGATTGCCGCAGTTTTTCCACCAGCAACGATTGTTTTTGTTGAAGCTCAGTAGCGCGCGATGCTTAGGTGCTTTGCGGTCCGACTGAGTCAAAAATTCACGAGTTCCCCAGCTACCAAACCACTGGTAAGTTCTTGGCGCTGAAAAACTTACAAAAGTTTGTCCACCTGCACGTCTCCAACCATCCAGAAAGTCTTTATAGGCTTTCGCCATACGACGATCTCGATTAGCAGCAATATAGTATTTGGTTGGCGCTTTAGTAATGTCTCTGTTCTTCCAGTCAACGAGATGTTGGCCACCTTCGTAAGCAATCAAGCTCACACCGTAAGCCTTGGCAAGCTTGGCATGTTTACCCACTAGCTTTTCGACACCTGGGATTGAGAAAGGAAGCTTCTTATCGTATAGCATCTTAAAGATGGCATTAACCGACTTAACCTTTTTCAGCTCTGCCGTACTCCCATAGAAGTAAGGACCAATGGCAAATGCGTCGGTTTTTTTGTATGCATCACGATAGCCTAATAACATTTCAGTCAAACGTGTATAGCCAGTCCATCCCCCCATCACCCTCACAAGTCTCTGGGTTCCACCAAACTCCTGTTCAAAAATATTGAACACCTGCACAGAGCGGAATGAATAATATTTATATCCGGCTTTATCACGGTCGTCATCAAGACCTAGCTTCAAACCCATATCTTTCATGTAATGAGCTTGATCAAAAATAGTATTCCATGCTTCGTTTGTGTACTCGATATAAGCTTTGAGCCCTGGCTTTAGGTTGTCACGCACATACTGAGCGAATTTTCTCATGTAATGATCATTGGCAGCATGTGGTAGTGCAAACCAAGCATCAGAGTTATTTTGATTGGCTAAAGCAACCATAATTTCCAAAGGTGCGCCGCGAACGGTAGGTTTTCCTCCCCACGTTGATTTGCTCATCAACGGGCGCTTGCTCCACTCTTTGATAGGGTTACGTGTAATCCCCGCCATATTCATGAAACGAAGAACCTTGAAGTCCTTCATATAGTTTAAATAATCTGGGTTAAAAATTATTCGTGAGTAATGCTTCTCAAAAGAAAGGAACTGCTTTCCACGGCATGAGGCAGCCGAATGAACACGTTTGTGCGGATTGTTACTGCAAATTCCACCCGGCATCAAAATTCTAATATTTCGCAGCGGATTGCGAGTGTCCGTTTGAGTGATAAGCAACGTTGCTCTGATTTCTTTATCTTTTCCCGCAGTGATGGAAACAACTTCGCGGCCAGGTGATTTTGAGACTAGCTTGACATCATTGCCATATTTCAAAGTACCAGCGCCATCATATAAGACTGTATAGTTACCATCCGGAATGGTACCAGCGGGGAGTTTATTGATGAAACGGGCTCCTACCTGACCACCATTTAAGTTGGTGGGCCAACCATTTTTGTTATAAATGATGTTTCCTTTAGTTAGCCACGGACGAGCTTCCTCGAAAGGCGTACTACCACGGAATACATCAACGAAAGGGGCACTTGCATCATCGTCGAGCACTTCGTTTGTATTAATGCCTAAAGGGGAAAGCGAGTTATTACGGGCCATTGCGGGGGAGGGTAAAAACATCAGACATGCCAAGCCCAGAATGCCGATCTTACCCATTGGCTTCATTGTTATTTTCATTTTTATTTACCAGAGCATTTGAGGTCAATAAATACCAAATCTAGATAACGTCAGCTCGGGTCTGCTTTGAAGGCGGGCTAGGGTAGCCAGTGCCTTACAAGTTATCAATATTAAGTATTTTTGCCCCTTAGTTATTATTATTGCCGTCCCCAGTATATCAATTTATAACTATTTTCGCCTGCTTTCAGATTAGTGGTACTCAGAGACTTGTTAGGAAATAATTCAAACCAAAAATCGCTATAATCAATATCGCTCAACAAAAGATACGATATTTTAAGAATCGGCTTGACAGATTTATACGGATACCTCAAAATTCGCGCTTCTTCGCCGGTTGGGGCTATAGCTCAGCTGGGAGAGCGCTGCAATGGCATTGCAGAGGTCAGCGGTTCGATCCCGCTTAGCTCCACCAAACTGTAGAAGTTTAGAGAAGATATTTACTGTATATTGTCCCCATCGTCTAACGGTTAGGACATCGCCCTTTCACGGCGGTAATCGGGGTTCGAATCCCCGTGGGGACACCACAGTATTCTCTACTAACAATTATGTTTAAAGTCCGGTCCCCATCGTCTAGTGGCCTAGGACACCGCCCTTTCACGGCGGTAACCGGGGTTCGAGTCCCCGTGGGGACGCCAGTACGAAGCATAATAAAATGACAAATTGTCCCCATCGTCTAACGGTTAGGACATCGCCCTTTCACGGCGGTAATCGGGGTTCGAATCCCCGTGGGGACACCATGTCGTTTTGCAGTTAGGAAAGAAATAGTTTTTAGTCCCCATCGTCTAACGGTTAGGACATCGCCCTTTCACGGCGGTAATCGGGGTTCGAATCCCCGTGGGGACACCATTCACTAGACGCA
>CALKXC010000386.1 GCA_938004025.1 uncultured Leucothrix sp.
CACTCAAAGCCAAGAATCAGCGCTTGCTGAAGTTGGATCTATTTCAACTTGAGAAAATCCTTGCTAAAGGGGTTCCATCAAATGAAGAAGCCAACTACTTAGACTTACCACTTCCAGATGGACAGGAGATGCGGTTCAAGCTTGAACCTACCACTGTTATGCCTAAAGCGCTTTCAGAGCGCTACCCTGAAATTCGCACTTGGAAGATATCTAATCCTAGCGATTCTGCAATAAATGGTAGAATTGATCTCACCCCAAATGGATTTCACGGGATGATCAACATCCCCGGTGGGGATCGCATATTTATAGACCCTGAAGGAGAAAAGTCTCTTAATCGGTACATCAGTCGTAATTTTCATAACCATGAACATGACAAAGACTTTAACTGCGAGGTTCATGGTGAATCATCACCACTAACACCAAAACATTCGCCAACTAATACCGCCAATCGCTTACTCAGCAGGCCGGCTGATTCTCTTCGGACTTATAGAATAGCCATTGCAACCACGGGCGAATACACTCAATTATTTGGTGGAACTAAAAGCAAATCGCTTGCATCAGTAGTCACAACATTAAACCGCCTGAATCAGGTTTTTGAAAGAGATTTAAGCGTGCATTTAGAGTTAGTCGAAAACAACGACAACTTACTATACACATCTCCATCTTCAGACCCTTACAGTAATGAAGATGCTGCGGCAATGGTTGAAGAGAATGTTGTCAATGTTGATGCTGTTATTGGCAGTAACAATTACGACATAGGCCATGTTTTTGGCACGGGAAATACCGGTGGCTTAGCTTTCATAAACTCGGCATGCGGAACCTATAAGGCGGGTGGAGTAACAGGATCCAACTCACCGACTGGTGAAGCTTTCAATATCGACTATGTTGCTCATGAGATTGGACATCAGCTTGGTGCGTCTCACACTTTTAACGGTAATCAGCTCAACTGTAGCGCCGGAAATCGTACCGCAGAAACCGCTGTTGAGCCTGGAAGCGGTAGTAGCATCATGGGGTATGCTGGTATCTGTGGAAGCGACAACCTACAGAGCAACTCTGACGCATTTTTTCATTCGGTAAGTATCGACCAGATAAAGAACTTTACTCAAAGCTCCTCCGGCTCAAACTGCGGCAGTTTAACCATACAAAATAATAATAACCCAGTCGTCTCAGCAGGGGCTAATTACACCATACCTGCCGAAACGCCTTTCAAACTTTCCGGTACCACCAGTGATCCGGATGGTGACATCATGCTTCATTCCTGGGAACAAGCTGATACGGGCGCTTCTGGAGGCTTGTACACAGACCTAGGCGATAATCCTATATTTAGAACCTGGCCTCCTGTATCAAGTACATCACGTTTTTTTCCAAGATTATCA
Source organism: uncultured Leucothrix sp. (assembly GCA_938004025.1). Lineage (GTDB taxonomy): Bacteria > Pseudomonadota > Gammaproteobacteria > Thiotrichales > Thiotrichaceae > Leucothrix. The sequence goes on from CALKXC010000386.1 coordinate 1,377, forward strand.
GACTTACTTAGTGGCACAACCACTGTTGGAGAACTCCTTCCTACAACAGATCGACAGATGAACTTCACATTATTAGTAAGAGATAATAATGGAGGAGTGTCACAAGACAATATGAGTGTGAGTGTTGTCAATACTGGGAATGCCTTTGCTGTGCTGAGCCAAAACAGTGACACCACTCTTTCCGCAAGCGAATCAATTACAATCCAGTGGGAAGTCGCGAACACAACTCAGTCACCAATTTTTTGCTCAAATGTAGATATTAGCTTATTAGACAGTAACGGAATCTCAACTCCGCTTATCACAAACACACCCAATGATGGGTCACAAAGTCTAGCTATTCCTGCCGATATCGTCAGCATGTCGAATGCGCATATTCAGGTCAGTTGCTCCAATAACGTCTTCTTTGCAGCGTCCCAAGGTAAAATCAACCTACTCGGTGGATATCCGGTACTATCAGTTAACTCACCATCGATAACAGAAGAAGACAGCGGTATTCGATATTTAACCTTTATAGTTTCATTATCGGCCACTGCAAGTGAAAATATAGCGATAAACTACAACATAACTGACTCAGATTCATCAGCAACTGTACAACAAGGCACCGTTGTGATTAACCAAGGTAGAAGCAGCATAAACATTCAGGTACCAGTCGCTGGCGATACAATTGACGAAAATAATCAGGTACTCAATTTAAACGTACTCAAGCCTTTAAATGCACAGTTTGCCAATGGTGGAGCCACACTGACTTCCTCAGGCACAATCATTGATGATGACATGGCAACAGGTACGGTCGCGGCCAACCCTGACACTCAATCAAATACGAACTCGAGTAGCGAATCTAACGGTGGAGGCTCATTCAGCTTGTTCTCTATCTTCGGGCTGTTATTATTATTTTCATGTCGAAAAATAATCCTGAGGATAAAATGATAAATCTGCACTCTTTAATTGGCTTAATCACCCTTGCATTTCTGCTACAAGCTTGCAACGCAGGCCCAGAAACGCCAAGACCTATTGCCCAAACCTCACAGGCAACGAGTAGTCCTCAACCCATGAATGAAAATATAACCTCTAAAGATAGGGAGTACATTGGACTACTACAAGAGTTATCTCAAAGAAACCCTGAGCAAGAAGCCCAGCAGGCTGCTGCTAGAGGAGAAAGAAGTATTCTCGGGTATTATGCTGGGAGAGGCGGTTTAAAGCTTCCTGGGCTAACTCAAGAGCAACAAGCGGTACAAAAATGCACCTTGAAGACCTTGGATGGTTTAGGTGATGTTATCTATGGAGATAATCACCTTAAATACCGAGTTGCGCTTCGACAGTTCGCTGGTCGCTACAATTCAGCGATGCTTTCTGCCTGCCTATGAGAGAGTTAACAGCCGAGCAATCCTGAAAATGGATTACTCGGCAGTCGCCTATTTTTACTCGTAGATACCATGCTCTCGGGTGCTTAAAAATCGAATATCAGGCCAGCGCTCAATGGCCATCTGTAAATTTACCCGAGAGGGAGCGATGTAAACCAATTCATTTGCATGATCGTAAGACAGATTAGATGCTGCTTTTACCTTAAACTGATTTAGCATTTTTTCGTCATCACAAGCTATCCAACGCGCGGTTTGAACATTAACTGCCTCAAATGCACAGTCTACGTTGTACTCATCTTTTAAACGTTGAGCCACCACTTCAAACTGAAGAATTCCAACTGCACCCAATACCAAATCGTTATTATTTATCGGTTTAAAAAGCTGTGTCGCGCCTTCTTCACACAACTGACTCAGGCCTTTTTGCAGCTGCTTCATTTTAAGCGGATCACGCAGATGCGCGCGGCGAAACAACTCTGGAGCAAAGTTGGGAATACCCGTGAAGTATAGCTCTTCACCTTGAGTAAACGTGTCACCAATCCTTATTGTGCCGTGGTTATGCACCCCAATAATATCGCCTGGAAACGCATCATCAACATGTCCGCGCTCAGATGCCATAAAGGTCAACGCATCAGGTATTTTCACATCTTTTGCTGTTCTCACTTGGCGCAGCTTCATACCTTTCTTAAAAACACCCGAGCATATCCGCATAAAGGCGATTCTATCTCTATGCTGCGGATCCATATTGGCCTGTATCTTAAATACAAAACCGGTGAATTTTGGCTCGCTAGCTTCAACGGTACGTGTCGTCGTATCGCGTGATTGAGGGCCGGGTGCATAGTCGACAAAATCATTCAATAATTCTGCGATACCAAAGTTGTTAACCGCAGAACCAAAGAAAACAGGTGTTAGCTCTCCCTTAAGATAGCCTTCTTTATCGAAAACATTGCTCGCTCCTTGGACTAATTCTATCTCCTCACGCAACTCTTCAATCTGACTACCCAAAAGCTCATCTAAACGTGGGTTATCAAGCCCATCGATGACTTCCCCTTCCAGCACCTTTCCAGCATGCTGAGCATTAAAGAGATGTACGCTATTGTTATAGAGATGATAAACACCCTTTAGACTTTTACCCATACCGATTGGCCAAGTAATTGGAGCACAGCGAATTTTCAAAACATCTTCGACTTCATCCATCAAGTCGATGGGGTCGCGCCCTTCACGGTCAAGCTTGTTAATAAAGGTCATGATCGGCGTATCACGCAAGCGACAAACCTCCATTAATTTTATGGTCCGCGCCTCTACACCCTTTGCAACGTCAATGACCATTAGAGCCGAATCGACCGCTGTTAACGTACGATAGGTATCTTCTGAGAAGTCTTCGTGACCCGGTGTATCTAGTAGATTGACAATGTGATCTTTGTAGGGGAACTGCATAACCGATGAAGTCACAGAGATTCCCCTCTCTTTCTCCATCGTCATCCAATCTGAAGTTGCATGCCTAGCAGCTTTACGTCCCTTTACAGAACCCGCCAACTGAATGGCTCCACCAAATAACAAAAGCTTCTCGGTCATGGTTGTCTTACCCGCATCGGGATGCGAGATAATGGCAAACGTTCTTCTTTTGTTTGCCTCGGTCTGAATTAAAGCATCTGACATTTGTTAAAACTTCCGCTACACCGGCTTATTGAGAAATAAGGCCTGAATTAATTGCTAACGTTTCCATAAGCGCTTTTTGTGCATGCAGGCGGTTTTCCGCCTCATCCCACACGACACTTTGTGGACCATCTATGACCTCGGCAGTGACTTCTTCTTCACGATGCGCGGGTAGACAATGCATAAACAATGCATCTTCTTGTGCATTATTCATCACACTCGCATTAACTTGATAATGTTTAAAGGCAGCAACACGTAATGCTTGCTCATCTTCCTGACCCATACTCGCCCAAACATCCGTTGATACTAAATCAGCACCTTCAACCGCCTTTTTGATATCTCTGATTATTTCTACTCTACCATCCAGCTCTGCCAATAGTTTGGAATCAGGGTCATAACCTTCTGGGCAGGCAATATTGAGTTTGAAATCAAACTGACGCGCAGCATTCATCCAAGACTGGCACATATTATTGCCATCCCCCACCCAAGTCACTGTTTTACCAGCAATGCTGCCGCGATGTTCAACAAACGTCATGACATCTGCAAGTAACTGGCAAGGGTGAAAATCATCCGTTAGTGCGTTAATTACAGGAACTGATGAATACTCTGCAAATCGCTCTAACTGCTTATGATCAAAAGTTCGTACCATGATCAGATCGGCCATGCTCGAAATAACACGAGCGCTGTCTTCAACGGGTTCACCACGGCCTAGCTGTGTGTCACGTGGAGACAAAAAAAGCCCGTGCCCACCAAGCTGAGTGATTCCTGTTTCAAACGATACACGAGTCCTAGTTGATGATTTCTCAAAAATCATCGCTAGCGTTCTCTGCTTAAAAGGCTGCGTAATGATGCCGCTTTTCCATTCTTGCTTCATTTGGATGGCTCGCTCGATCAGCGTATTTAGCTCAATCGGCGAGAAATCCATCAAAGTCATAAAGTGTCTAATGTTTGACATAGTTTTTTTCTTTTTCAACTGCTTTCAAGAAAGGCAGTGATCATTGGAATTAAAATCCGTGATATCTCGTCAGCCTGCTCAGGAGTCAACGTTAAAGGAGGTAATAAACGGATGACATTGCCAGCAGTCACATTAATTAACAAACCTGCTTCCAGCGCTTGCATCACTAACTGTCCGCAGTCACGGTCTAACTCAATACCCAGCATTAAGCCTTTTGAACGCACGGTAATCACGCCAGCAACTGACGCCAAACCTTCTGCTAATTGACTATGAAGGTAACGCCCCATCTTTTCAGCATTACTTTTTATATCACCCTGCTCCATAGCCTCCAC
>CALKXC010000387.1 GCA_938004025.1 uncultured Leucothrix sp.
CCACGGCAAGTCTATCGAAACGATGCGAGGCTTAGGAATGGATAACCTAGGCGTGGTACTGAATTTTGAATACGCGCAGCCTGTGGATGACACGCCTGAAGCAATAAAAGCAGCTCAACTTTACGATGGAATCTATAACCGCTGGTTTTTAGGCGGTGTGTTTAATCAAGCGTATCCTGAAGACATCTTGGAAGAAATTGAGCAATACCTTCCTGATAATTATCAGGATGATTTCCCTACAATTGCCGCGCCCGTTGATTGGCTTGGTGTGAATTACTACACTCGTAAAATTCTGGCTCCGGATAACAGTGGCATATTCCCGTATTACAAAGATGTCGAGGGACCATTGAAAAAGACGGCGATGGAATGGGAATTCTATCCTGAAGGTTTGCATCACTTTCTGACTTGGGCAGATAAAGAATACAGTAAAGGTTTACCGATATACATCACAGAGAATGGCATGGCTTCCTATGATGAGAAGATTAATGGCGTCGTTGAAGATGAAGATCGCATTGAGTATTTAAATCAGCATTTTGCAGCGGTGAAGCAAGCGATTGCTGATGGTTCTCCAGTCAAAGGCTATTTCGTTTGGTCTTTATTAGACAATTATGAATGGGCGCTGGGCTATGACAAGCGTTTTGGAATGGTCCATGTCGATTTTGATACGCTAGAACGTACTCCGAAAAATTCTTACTATGCATTGAAGAAAGCGATTAGCTAAGTAGAGATGAGAGTGATATCAATCACAGGTTTCCGGTAGAATAGGCCTTTACCTGATTTCTGCGATTGATATCCATGTCTACATATCCTGACGACAAACATAGCTTTGCTCGCTTTGAACTGCATCCTTGTCTACTTGACGCTATCACTGCGCAAGGTTTCGATCGACCCATGCCAATACAAGGTCAGGCAATCCCAAGAATCATCGAAGGCCGTGATGTACTTGCTAGTGCAGAAACGGGGAGCGGTAAAACTGCTGCCTATGTATTACCTCTATTGCAATCTCTTTTAGAGCAACGTTTAGAAGAGGGTGCTGATGCGGCTAAAGGTCATCATATCCGTGCACTGATTCTGGTGCCAACTCGTGAACTAGCACTACAGGTTTCAGAAGTTGTTGCGCAGTTAGGCGTAAGAATGCGGCCACCAGTAAAATGTGTCAGTGTTTACGGTGGTGTTGATATCAAAGAGCAGCGCGTCATATTGGAGCGAGGAGTTGAAGTTTTAGTGGCCACGCCAGCGCGCTTGATTGATCTGATTGAAGCTAAAGCGGTTGTTTTTAACAAAGTCCGTACACTAGTGCTTGATGAGGTAGACCGCTTAATTAGTACTGATTTTCAAGATGAAGTTGAAACCATTCTTCGCCACTTACCAAATAAACGTCAAAATTTGTTCTTTACGGCAACATTCCCCGATTCTATTCGGGACTTAGTTCGAAAGGTGCTTAATAATCCTGAAGTTATCGATGTGCCGCTGGGAGAAAAAATCCTAATTGATCAGCATATCGTCACGGTCAACCTTAAAGATAAAATCCCTGTTGTTCATTACCTACTTAAAGAAAATGATTGGCAGCAAGTACTGATTTTTGGAACGACCAAGAAAAGCTGCGACTCATTGGTTCTGGCGCTTAAGTCACTTGATGTTGATGCGTTGGGACTTCACGGAAATATTCCAACTGAGCAGCGTACTAAAGCCTTATCGGCCTTTAAGTCCGGGGAGCTTCGCGTTTTGGTTGCCACTGATATTGCGGCTCGAGGTTTAGACATTGGTCAGTTAGACTGCGTCATTAACTACGAATTACCGCGTCAAGCAAATGACTTCCAGCACCGGATAGGCAGGACAGGGCGTGCTAGAAAGGCGGGGCAAGCGATCACTTTAGTTTCTCATCATGAGCTTGCTCATTTCGAAGCGATTGAGAAATATAATCAAGAGCGATACGAGCGCGAGACGATCGAAGGCTTCGAACCGGACGCCATTGCACCACCTGCACCTTCACGAAAGAAGCCAAAAAAAGTGCTCGGGAAAAAACGCAAAGTGAAGCAGAAGGCAGCACTTAGGCAACGTAAAGATAAAAAACCGTTTGGTTCAGCTGTCAAAAATATTTCAGACAGTGAGAAATCTGGATCAGGTAGCTCATTTTATAAATCAGTACCTGATCCAAAGTAATTAATTTAGCTGTACTGCTCGACAACAACCTTGCATTTGTTCGCCGTTTACCTGGGCTTTAACCCGGTAACGGACGTTTTGCTTAGACAAAGTGTGACGACACTGTTTCGTATATCTTATCGTCATGTCCGTTGCGAAATGTCCATTAGAACTTTTGACTACCGTTTTCATGGCAGTGTTCCATTTATTTTTATCCTGTTTTTGATACGTCATCGGGAGAACACCCGCATTTCTTCCGCGAAGATTAACTTCTAGCGCCTTACCGGGATAAACAATGACTCTCCAAAACGGACTGATATCACCACACTCCAATACCCATGAGCCTTTCTTTTTTAGGGTCGCTTCGTTCAGAACAGGAGGTCTAGGGACAGGTGCAGCTTGTGGTGCTGCTGCAGGCCTAGGTGCTTGAGGTTGAGCATTATTAGCGGGTTGTGGGGCAGTATTGTTTAATTGCATCTGCCGGATGTAATAATCGTTCACCCAACCTGTGCGGCCACGCCATGTGATCTTTATCCAATTAGCTTGTCCCACTCTGACACGCCGTCCATCGGTGCGTATCCATTTACCGTTGTGAGGAACAACCCCGACAATTGCGTTTCTAGCGCCTGGTTTAGCACGAAGATTCAAACTATCTGTACTAGCAACACGCTGTATTTCAAATACCGCAGCTTGAGCGACTTGCCCCGCAAAAACGGACATGACTAGTACAAAAATTAAACTACTAACTTTGCTGATCTGTTTCACTATTAACAATCCTTATCAATGAAAAACAAAGCCCCGGAACATTTCCATGTTCCGGGGCTGTATCAGGTCGAACTTACGGGGGCATATTGATTGACGTGTTAATAATACCTTTCAACAAGCTTCAGACCGCGCAACTATCGACCAACGTTTCCGAAACAGCGATGGAATGAAAATTCCATCGCGTGTTTAGTTATTACCTACCGTAAGAATGACTATGGTTATTTACGCCGTTTGCATGGGTGTGTGTAACCGAATTGGTGAACTGATTCTTAGGGTGCGTGTGAGCATTTACATCACGACTCTGAGTCGCTTGTTGCTGTGCTGCACCAGCTCTTTGAGCAGGTGGAAGTAGGAAGTCATGAAGGTGAACCCCTGAACCACCTGGGTGAGTATGAGTTGTTCTCGCGTTGTACTGTGTTTCAGGGTGGATGTGAGTTACCTGAGAACCCGCATTTACGGTGACTTGGCGAGTCTGATTAGTCGCGCCGTTTTGGCCATAGTTGTGTCTATGGTTTACGTCATTGCTAGCATGGTTGTGAGTAACAGCATTACTGAACTGATTACGTGGATGCGTATGCGAGTTACCCGTAGGCTGTGCAGCACGAACCTGTACCGTTTGCTGCTGTCTCTGACCACCATAATTATGGCTGTGCTGGCTGTTATTACTAGCGTGGGTGTGAGTCACTGCGTTGCTAAACTGGTTACGAGGATGTGTATGTGTGTTGCCCGTTGGCTGAGCGGCACGAACCTGAACATTTTGCTGCTGTCTTTGACCACCATAGTTATGGCTGTGCTGACGGTTGTTGCTAGCATGTGAATGTGTAATCGCATTGCTGTACTGGTTGCGTGGATGCGTATGAGAATTGTTATCCACAACTGTTTGTTGCACCGCTACCATCTGCTGCTGGTTTTGTGTCGCCTGGCCTTGGCAGCTATATTTGTGTGAATGGCCCGCAGGACCCGCATGGGTGTGAGCGATTGAGCGTGTGCAACGGTTAGCTGGGTGCGAATGAGTATTACCCGTGTTCACTTGCTGTGTGGTGTTTGTATTGAACTGAACTTGACGCTTAGGCGTGGTTACTGCAGCGCCAGGACCAACATAAACACTACGTGTCGCAGTAGTCGCACCCGCATCATAAATACTGCCAGTTCTAACGGTAGGCGAGACAGCAGCTGGCTGAGGTATGTAACTAGTTGCACTGGTTACTGCAGAGCTGGTCGCGTTGTTGTTAAAAGTATAATCTGTTGCAAGGTAGCGTTTACTAACCCAACCCGTCACGCCGTTGTGTGTCACACGAATCCAAGTAGTTCGACCGTTTTGACGTTCTTGACCACTACTATTGACGTTCTTTCCATTGGCAGGAATTTCTCCAATAATGGCACTTCTAGCGCTTGGCTGTGAACGAATATTCAAAGTATCCCAGCTAGCAACACCAGAAACAATGTAACGCTCAGCGGCAGTTGCCGTGCTAATTGTCGCTAAACTAATGAATAGAGCGGCAGTAGAAATTGTAGCTACCTGTTGCAGTCGACTTAATACCTTCATAACGCTTTCCTTCCCTGATTTTATATTTTGATTAGGCTTAAACCTGTTTAAAAAACAATTTGCAGTAACACCTTTAACAGTTAATTTAGTAAGTTACTGCACACTTAAGGATAATATCTTATAGGAGTAAGCGTGTTAAATCAAAGCTTTGCAGCGACTTTATTATAATCTTATGTATTTTTAGGCTGTATAT
>CALKXC010000388.1 GCA_938004025.1 uncultured Leucothrix sp.
TATCCCCTATTATCCAAGACCTTTGCGGACCAGAAGCCTTAATGGGCTTCTCAGCACCGAGTAACTTCCTAAACCTGACGCTGAATAATCTATCGATCAGTTTCAACCCAGGCGATAAACAGATTTCCATGAAAGGTGAATCTGCTTTAGGCCAGCTGCAATTACTGATAAAGCGCTCTGCACAAGGTCGCTGGCAGTTTGCTACCGCGATGTCGCCACCGGATAACTGGCGTTTCTCCGCCTTGGACTCCAGCCTTTCCTCGTTGGATGGCATTGGTTTTGGCGGTACGCAATTACTCGCCTCTAACTTTGAAGGAAGAACCTTACCCACTGATTTCTTTGAACTACCTGACGGCACACAGATATCTAAAGGGCTTAACCTTGTTGCCAATCTAGATACATCTAATTTAGGTCTTGATGACTTAATGGATTTAGATAGTTTGACCGTGTCAGCGGCAATCGGGCCAAATCCTGCGAGCCTTGTCATTAGTGCTGGTATTGGCGGCACGTTTGACATCAGTGACAACGTGGCCATGGGCAATATGGCGCTAAACCTACAGCCATTTCCCAGCAACTTCGCAGTCGGCATAAAAGGTGAAGTGATCGCAAGGATTGATAATAGCGACCTCGTCTTTGTCGGGACAATGAAAGTACGCCCAGTTGAACGTTCCATTTCATTTGCAGCGACGATGTTGGGTGAATGGCGTGACCCGTTTGGTGTTAAAGGCTTCGCCGTTGAAGATTTAGCTATTGATATCGGTATGGGAATCGTACCGCCACCTGCTGTTGTACTGCCCATTATTGGACTAGCGGGAAGCGTAAAGATCGGATCTTTCGTAGGAAGTGCAGCGGTTAAAGCAGACACCGTGACGCCGTCCAAAAGCATGATTTCGGCGTCGTTTAATCGACTGTTTCTTAAGGAAGTGCTAAGCACATTCTGCGACCCTAGCATCATGAGACGGATACCGTCGGAGCTTCAAGAAACCATCCTCACCGTCGGTATGGAAGATGTCGGTGTTCACGTGGTTCCACAAGCTACGCAAATCGGTGAGCTGTTCTATGAGCCAGGGTTTGCTTTCCAAGGTAAGTTGTCGATTGCTGATTTCGATGCAGAGTTTGAGTTCAAACTGGACTACGACAAAGGCTTACGCATTCGTGCCACCATGGATCAGATTAATATCGCCAACGCCATTGTGATTCGTGGGTCAGGGTCTACCCCTAACCCCATGTTAGATATTAACTTGATGGTGGGTGATAACCCAGGTGTGTTGATTGATGCAGGTATCGATATCCTTGGCGTGTCCGCTGAAACCTTGATCAAGATTTCCGATCAGGGCTTCTACTTCATGGTAAGCGGTAATCTGTTTGACTTGTTTGAAGCAAGCATCGAAGCCTCTGGCGGTAATATTAAGGAAGGCGGTGATTTCTATCTCAAAGTCGCCATGCGCAACGACCTTATTGCTTACCTTCGTGAAGAAGCCACCAAAGGCATTGAGAAGGGCGTAAATGAAGCGACCCAAGCGCTTAGCGACGCTCAGGATGATATTAAAGATGCACAACGTGCCGTCGACACATTGATGCGTCAAATTAATGACATGCGTCGTCAAGTCCAGCGAGAGCGAGATCGTGATATTCAAAGGCTTCGTAATGCTGAAAATGCAGTCGCTAACGAGCGCCGTAAGGTTAACAATCTTGAAAGTAATATTAATCGCACTAGAAATATCATCAGAGGCGAGCGACAGCGCGATGCTGCTAGAGTGCAAGGTGCCGAACGAGCGGTTTCAAGCGCCCAGTCAAAAGTTAATGGTTTAAACAGGCAGATTAATAGCACCCGCGCCACCATTAACCGCGAACGACAGCGTGATGTGACAAGACTTAGAAATGCTCAGCGTGACGTCAGTAATGCGCAAAATAAAGTGAATGGTTTACGCGGTGAGATACGTAGCTCCAACGCTCGCATCAATACATTGAAAGGTCACATCAGATCTAAAAAACGCTGGTTGGATAACTCTCCTTGGTTCCGCAAAGCGGATAGAGGGATTGAATATGCTGCTTACGCTGCCGCTAAAAATGCCGAAATTGGTGTTATCTACGCCAAGATTGGTGGAATCGAGACGGCCATTTTTGGTGCTAATCAAGCGCTGAACGTTGCTAAAGGGGTCGTCAGACAGATTGAGCGAGCGGCAAGATCGTTCCCTGTTGATGCTGACCCAAGAATCGTTGGACTATTCACAGCAAGAACAACCGCAAATGCTGCTCTTGAAGTCGCCAAACAAACGCTGCGTGGCATTAGGTCAGGAATTAACGCTTTCCCTATTGATGCTGACCCACGAATCGCGGCTTTGTTTACGGCGAAAGAGACCGCCAATGCAGCGCTTTTTGTTGCCGAACAAACCTTGGATACCATGCAAGACGCGGCAAATTTAGTCCCAATCGACCTTGACCCTAGAGTGGCTTCATTGTTTGCCGCTAAAGAGACGGCAACAGTCGGCCTTAAGGTTGCTGAGGGTGTTCTTGAAGGCGCTAAGGTTTCAGTCGGTGGGCTCGGTGATGCCGCAACCTTCATCGTTGAAGTCGGCTTAGGTGGCTTGTTTGATGTTAAAGCCGCTAGCTTTGAAGGCCAACT
>CALKXC010000389.1 GCA_938004025.1 uncultured Leucothrix sp.
AGGACTATCGATTTCTAGCGTCTGAGCAATTAAGAGAAGTAGGTGTCACCCCAGGAGCTGTTCTGGTTGAGCCTACTGGTAAGAACACAGCCGCTGCAATATTGGCGGCAACTCTTCGCGTAATGAAAGATGATCCCGATGCAGTACTTTTAGTAGCCCCATCTGATCATGTGATTGATGACACAGAAAATTTCACTAAATCTATTGCAGCAGGTCTAGATTCAGCCAAGGCTGGTAATTTGGTTACATTTGGTATCGAACCGACTCGTGCAGAAACAGGTTACGGTTATCTAAAAGTCAGCATTCAGTCGACCGACGAAGGGGTGAGCGATCTTGAGGCATTCGTTGAGAAGCCGAGCGAAGCTGACGCAAAAAGTATGCTGGCCAGTGGAGGATTTTTATGGAATGCAGGAATATTCCTATTTACAGCTAAGACTTTAATCAATGCTTATAAAAATCATGCGCCTAATATCCTCAACGGTGTAACAGCCGCGCTGGAAAGTTCAAGGAATGATTTGGACTTTACGCGTTTGGACAAAGCAGAATGGGGCAAGCTTGAATCTATATCGATTGACTATGCAATTATGGAACGGGCTGATAATCTTTCTGTTGTTAAGTACAGTGGTAAATGGTCTGATCTAGGTGACTGGTATGCCATGCAACGAGAATTCGATGCTGACGAGAATGGTGTAGTTACTCACGGTCAAGCTTTGTCTATTGATTGCGAAAACTCAATGCTTCGGTCCGAGTCTGATGGGCAGCAGGTTGTAGGTATTGGTTTGAAAGATGTGCTAGTCGTTGCTATGCCAGATGCTGTGCTAGTGGCAGATGCGTCTCGGGCACAAGATGTTAAGCAGGCGGTCTCGGTGTTAAAAGAATGTTCGGTTAAACAGGCTGAAGCGTTTCCTCGAGACAATCGTCCATGGGGTTGGTACGAGACGCTTGCGTTATCAGACCGATTTCAAGTCAAACGTATAGTTGTAAAGCCAGGTGGGTGTCTGTCGCTGCAAAGTCACTTTCATCGATCCGAGCACTGGATTGTGGTTGCAGGTACTGCAAAAGTAACGATTGGAGAAAATGTCAGACTGGTCACTGAGAATGAGTCTGTATATATACCTTTAGGTGAGGTTCATCGGATGGAAAATCCAGGGAAATTGCCCATGGTTTTGATTGAAGTGCAGACAGGAAATTACTTTGGAGAGGATGATATCGTGCGATATGAGGACGTGTACGCACGTAGCTAAAAAGCGTTTTCGCCTGTTTTATAGGAGTATATCTTAGCCGGCAGTTAATCTATTTTTATGGTCTGAAGCTAAGACTGACAGCGCTGGTTTGATTCTAAGTCAGGTTTCTTGGTAAACATGTGTGCAATAGACAAGTTTATAGTTCATAAATAAGCTTGGCATTCTGTGGATAGATAAGTGTTAGGCAGCGCTTTTAGCTCCATAAGGCTCGATCATGCTGGATAATTTATCCTAAACATCTGTAATGATGCCTGAAGAATTTGTTGTGAATCAGTATCAGCCAATTCCATCACGACAAGCCGTCTATGTGGTTCCCAATTTTGCATCCCTCACGAATTTATCTAATCACAATATTTTTAATGAGATCGAATCTTATTTGCTCTTAAAGCTGTCTTCAGGTGTTATCTGTGGGGGCCAAGCTGTAGTAAATTTATATCGAATCTTCTTTTTACTCGCTCAGTGTTTTTTTAGATATTGCTATCAGTTATCGGTGGCTTCCATTTCGAATCTAGTTTGTTGAGTTCAAGACTGCCGAAAACAGATAATCGTATGGGGCATGTTGTTTTTAAAACGTTAAATTCGCCAACCTACATATACGCAACTTCAGTTACAATTTTGCTGTATACGAAAGACTGAAAAGAAATAAAAAAGTAATGACTAAAAAAGCGTTAATTACAGGTATCACTGGCCAAGATGGTTCTTATTTAGCAGAGTTGCTGTTGGAGAAGGGTTATGAAGTTCATGGTATTAAGCGGAGAGCGTCCTCATTAAACACCCAGCGAGTCGATCATATATACGAGGATCCACATGCAGACACTCAGCGTTTCGAGCTGCATTATGGTGATCTATCTGATTCCTCGAACTTAACTCGAATTATTCAAGAGGTTCAACCAGACGAAGTTTATAATTTAGGCGCTCAGAGCCACGTCGCGGTTAGTTTCGAATCTCCAGAGTACACGGCAGATGTAGACGCTATGGGGGCCTTGAGGCTTCTTGAAGCTATTCGGTTCTTAGGGCTTGAAGAAAAAACTCGGTTCTACCAGGCGTCAACTTCTGAGCTCTACGGCTTGGTGCAGGAAACACCTCAAAAAGAAACAACGCCTTTTTACCCTAGAAGCCCTTATGCAGTGGCTAAGTTGTACGCTTATTGGATAACTGTTAACTATAGAGAAGCGTACGGCATGTATGCGTGTAACGGTATCCTGTTTAACCATGAGTCTCCGCGGAGAGGCGAAACATTCGTTACACGCAAAATTACACGTGGCTTAACGAATATTGCGCTCGGGCTTGAGAAGTGTTTGTACATGGGGAATATGGATGCGTTACGTGATTGGGGTCATGCGAAAGACTACGTGCGCATGCAGTGGATGATGCTCCAGCAAAACGAGCCAGATGATTTTGTAATTGCCACTGGGCTTCAATATTCAGTGCGCGAATTTATCCAATGGTCTGCGGCAGAAATCGGCCTCTCGTTGAGGTTCGAAGGCGAGGGCTTGAGTGAAATAGTTGTGGTAGATAAAATCGAAGGCGATGCTGCCCCCGGACTAAAAGTAGGCGATGTCATTGTTCGGGTGGACCCACGGTACTTTAGGCCTGCAGAGGTCGAAACGCTACTCGGTGATCCTACTAAGGCTAAGGAAATGTTGGGCTGGGTGCCGGAAATAACTGCTCAATCGATGTGCGCAGAAATGGTTGCTGAGGATTTGAAGGTGGCGCAGCGGCATGCGTTCTTGCGCGAGCATGGTCGAAATATGCCCTTATCTGTAGAGAAATGATGGATTCCACTACATACGATCAAACCGTTTTTGTGGCGGGTCACCGTGGCATGGTCGGGTCGGCAATTGTCCGAAGACTAAGCGCATTGGGCTACTCGAACATCCTGACCGCAACTCGAGATGAACTTGACTTGCTAGACCCAGCTGCAGTTTTGAGCTTCTTTCGTGAAATGAAGGTGGAGCAAGTATTTTTGGCAGCAGCTAAGGTAGGTGGTATACATGCGAACAATACATACCCCGCTGAGTTCATCTATGAAAATTTGATGATAGAGGCGAATGTCATCCATGCATCCCACATGACTGATGTGCAAAAACTACTTTTTTTAGGCTCTAGCTGTATTTATCCGAAAAGTGCTCAGCAACCTATGAGGGAAGATACGTTGATGACAGGTGTTTTGGAGTCAACTAACGAACCCTATGCGATTGCAAAAATAGCAGGTATCAAACTCTGTGAAAGCTACAACCGGCAATACAATCGCGACTACCGGAGTGTCATGCCTACTAATCTCTACGGTGAAAATGATAATTTCCACCCCGAAAATAGTCATGTGATACCAGCACTGCTACGCCGTTTCCATGAGGCGGTGCTAAGGAGCGACGAGGAAGTCGTGATTTGGGGAAGTGGCAATGCAATGCGTGAGTTTCTTCATGTTGATGATATGGCCGCTGCGAGTGTGCACGTTATGGAGTTACCACTTGAAACATATCAATCCAACACACAGATGATGCTCAGTCATATCAATATAGGCACTGGTGTGGATTGTTCTATCAGAGAGTTAGCTGAAACGATAGCTCGAGTTACTGGCTTCGATGGGAGGCTGCTTTTTGACGCAACCAAACCCGATGGTACTCCTCGTAAGCTGATGGATGTAAGTCGCTTACGAGCGCTTGGATGGGAATATAAAATAGAGCTTGAACCCGGTCTTATGGAAACATTTCTTTGGTATCGCGAAAATATACATGAGGCTAGAGGTTAATCTCTAACAAGATTATTGATTTGTGGTTTATATTTCGTGCTTTAGCTTAATTTGTTTCTAAATGCCAAAAATACATATTATTCTCCCAGCGCCAGCATTCAATCGATATCGCAAGTAATGTTAGTGCCTGAAATGAGTCTGAGTTTTGATAGAAATCAATCGGTTATGAATTTTTTAGAAAGCCAAAGTTAGCGTAAGGAGAGGCTTGAGCGATTGAATTTTTGATTAATTTTATGTTGTCAATATGGAGCGAAGCTTTGGATACAGGCTGGTGCTTATATGATTTGACGTGCTGATTTGCATACAGGTTATATCTAACTGAAATGTGTGGAGATGAATGTGGGGAACAATGGCAGCTTCTCTGACTTTTTCTCAGTCAGCTGCTCATATAGCTTCCATTGTTGTATTGGTATTAATTTTTGCGAGGAGCTTTGAGGTTTCAAATTTGAGTGTTTATTAACTCCCATATCGTGTCTAACCACTTTTTAGTCTTCTAATAGCGGAAAAGCAGTGGATTCGCTCTTGTGCCGTTTGTGGAGTATGGGTGTTTTAAGGTGGGTCACATAATCGAATATCGAAAGTTTCTATCGCCGGATAGTTGATGTCTCGAAATGTGAGTAGCGTCTCTTTTCTTCAGTCTTAAGAGATGTTGTTCGTTTTTTGGCTTCGGCTAAATGATAAGCTCCTACCTACTTTCTCTCCGCGAGTTGCAGAGCTTCATAAAGCTTGTCTAGCGGCTTAGTCTAGTGCTCATAAGTCTAGAACTCATTAGGCAGGTGGTTGAATCTGTGTTGAAATTTAAAATATCCGTTAGACCTGTTTTTATAGTCGTCTTGCTCGCTTTCCCTCAGTGGCTGCATGCGTCTCCCGATTTAACCGAATATGAACTTGTGTTTGGAGACGAGTTTGATGGGCCAGTTCTCGATGAGGAAAAGTGGACTTCACGTTTTTTTTGGGGGCCCTACGTACCTATCAATGGGGAGGAGCAGTATTACGTAGATTCTCTTGATTTGGATGGTGATTTTCAATATTCACCCTTCTCTTTTTCTGACGGCGTTTTGAGTATTACTGCTGTCCCCACGACTGCATCCCTGAGCGCACCAGCTCAGCCTGAAGTGGATGATGGGTTGTGGACAACAAGCCCTGATCTAAATTTCAATGATGGATATGATGAAAGCAGTCGCAACTATTTAAGCGGAATAATTACTAGCGCTCAGAGCTACACCGCTACGCATGGTTATTTTGAAGCGAGATTGAAATTCCCAGAGGGTCGAGGGCTATGGCCAGCGTTCTGGTTGCTGAACAGTCAGTACGTAGAACGTTTCCCCGAAATCGACATAGTTGAATTCTTAGGACACAAGAAAGAAACGGTCCATCATACGATGCATTGGATCGATACGTTTTCATACGAGCAGCACACAACTGTAAGTACGCCGACTTATGAGACCACTGGGCCCGACTTTACAGCAGGTTTTCATACTTTCGGGCTTGCTTGGGATCCTAGAAAAGTTCGATTTTATGTAGACGGAGAATTGGTTCGTGAAATCACGGACAGCGAGTTTTTCATTTCAACCCAATCTATGTATCTACTGTTGAATTTGGCTGTTGGTGGGACTTGGGCAGGCTCACCAGATGCAACTACAGTGTTCCCTGCCAGCTATGAGATAGACTACGTCCGCGCTTATGAGCGGAAATCGATAGACGTTATCACTGCCACTATATTGGCTGACGAATACCAGCTCATGTTTTCGGATGAGTTTGATGGTGATTCTTTAGACGCTGATAAATGGAATACAGCTTTACTTTGGGGGCCTTTTCAGCAAATAAACAATGAGGAGCAGGTATACATTGACACATTGGGGATGCACAGCGATCACTCTGTCGATCCGTTCGAAGTGTCTTCTGGTAGTTTAAAGATACGAGCCCAACCCATCGCTGAGTCTGAGTTACCAGTTAAGCCTGCCATCGACGACCCTATTTGGATTGATTATCCGAACTATCAACAATCGAACCAAGACTTTGGTGAGGCAGGGGGCTGGGTGCCATCTTATAGTTCCGGTGCTTTGGTAAGTTATGATTCGTTTAAATTTGTAAATGGCTATGCAGAAGCTCGGATAAAGTTGCCAGTTGGATCGGGCTTATGGCCAGCGTTCTGGTTGCTCCATGGTTATTACAATGGTCCAACTCCTGAAATGGACATATTAGAATCAAAAGGTGAGTCTCCCAACACCACTCACCACTCTTATCACTACTACGATTATAGTGTGAGCACTAGTGGCCTTATATCTAGCGCATCTGAATATGCACTTCCAGGTTCCGCAATAGATGAGTTTCATGTTTATGGTTTTCAATGGGATCGAGAGAGAATGGTCTGGTATGTCGACGGGGCTGTTGTTAAGGAAGTTACGGGCCAGGAGGTATCGCGACAGCTGTCTTATGTGTTGTTGAATATGGCTGTAGGTGGGAACTTTGTTGCAGATGTTGACAGTGATGCGCTGCCCGCAGAGATGGAGGTAGATTGGGTGCGCGTTTTGCAATTAAAGCAATCGGCAGATCCGGAAACGTTGAGATTAGAGCTAGATGAGTTGTATACAGGTAGGCACGGTAATGGGTACTTGGGTTCGATAGTTGATGAATCTAGTTTTGAGTTTGAGTTTGAAGATGTTGGTACTGATCTAGAGTTATTGATAGAGGCTTATGACGTTGATTTTTCTGATGAGCTAAGTCTATGGTTAAACGGGAATTTGTATGAATATTTCCCTGTGACTGGAAATAATCAAACTATTGAACATATAGTTTATCTACGAGAAGAGGATTTTTTGAGTGGGATAAATGAGATTGAGATAGTTAATAAGGATGCTAGCTGGATCTGGAGTGTGGAAAACATACAGTTAAGGCAATAGAGCCAAGAATAAAAGTAAACGATTCACCCGCTACATATGTTGTTACTTAACCCATGCTGCTAGTGCTCGTTTTTTTAAGGGATGGGGTATGCCGCGTAGCGCTGAGTAATCTTGTCTGGCGTAATCGCCCATGGCAACGGCGCTTCGATGTCATCGGCTGTTTTCACGTTTGGCATTGTAATCCCCCCTAAAAAGCACTGGACTAATAAGTAGAGATTTCCGCATACTTTTGATGCAGGAGATTTCAATGAGAAAATCACGTTTTACAGACAGTCAGATCCTCGCTTTTTTGAAGCAGAACGAAGACGGTGCCAAAGTGGCCGATATTTGTCGGGAACACGGATT
>CALKXC010000390.1 GCA_938004025.1 uncultured Leucothrix sp.
GTACCCCAGCCACAGTTAAAGAATAAATTCTCAACCGGTGTCGCTGACATAATTGGGCAAGCGTCTGCCGTGGTGTCAACAATTCCACCCCATTGGCGATTCATTCGGACGCGGCTGAAGCAGGGGAATAGCTCGATAATTGCTTGAACGTTGTGCTCGATGGTGGCGTAAGAACCGCGCTGTCCGTAACCCAAATAACCATCGATACCGGCACCGATAACTAAATCGCCTTTGTCTGATTGCGACACGTAACCGTGCACTTGGTTAGACATGGTGACACTGTTTAAAATCGGTTTGATTGGCTCAGATACTAAGGCTTGTAGCGGGTGAGACTCAACCGGTAAGCGGAAGCCTGCCATTTTTGCAACAACGCCCGAGTTACCGGCAACCACGCATCCGATACGATCTGCTCTCATCTCGCCATGCTGTTTGGTGGTAACGCCAATCGCTGCGCCATCTTCTTTAATAAAGCCGTTTACTTCGCATTGCTGGAATAAATCCACACCTAAAGCATCGGCTGCACGAGCATAGCCCCAAGCAACCGCGTCATGGCGTGCAACACCCGCGCGAGGCTGGAAAGAAGCGCCCATCACGGGATAGCGAGGTCTGTCTGAGCAATCCATCATCGGCTCAACTTCTTTAACACCCTGTGCGTCAAGCACTTCGCCATCGATACCGTTGAGACGGTTTGCGTTTACACGGCGGCTGATATCACGCATGTCTTGCAAGGTGTGGCCTAAGTTCAGGACGCCACGCTGTGAAAACATCACGTTGTAGTTAAGGTCTTGTGACAAACCTTCCCACAATTTCATCGCGTGCTCATATAGGTGAGCAGACTCATCCCATAGGTAGTTTGAGCGAACGATAGTGGTGTTACGAGCGGTGTTTCCGCCGCCGAGATAGCCTTTTTCAACCACCGCCACGTTAGTGATGTTGTGAACTTTCGCCAAATAGTAAGCCGTCGCCAAGCCGTGACCACCACCGCCGACGATAATTACGTCGTATTTTGGTTTCGGTTTAGGATTGCGCCAAACGCGCTGCCAGTTTTCATGATAGCTAAGGGCGTGTTTAACCAGCCCGAACCCGGAATATCGCTGCATGACGGAACTCCTCACTGTGTGGCGATTTTTTGAGGTGGTTATGTTAGCATTGGGTAAGTTTTGTTATTTGTTTATTTGCGACTATATATTGCTATTTAGCGTCACAATCATATTTTTAATTTTCAGTTCTCAGCTCATTGATATTAATAAAATTCAACTATTGAAAACTTGGCGATGCATTGGTTTTATAAAATCACATATCATTGTGCAAGATGATTGAGACCAAATGGAAAGGGAGGAAATCTCTGGCGTTACTGATTTCATCTATAAGGCCAAGGTCTTAATCTGCTGAGGAAAAACAGTAATAAAAGACTTTTCCGGATAGTTCGCGCCATCAGTTCATCAAAGTTAGAATAGCTCTATGACTAAATTAGATCATCGACAACCTTGCCACGTTGCCTTCGTCCTTCTGGAAAACTTCTCCATGATGGCCTTCACTGGTGCTGTGGACTCCTTAGTCACTGCCAATCTCCTAAGCCAGTCACAACTATTTAAGTTCACCTCCTATGGCTACCGAGGTGAAGCAGTACAAAGCGATCTCAACATAGATATCTCTGTTTCAGGGAAATTCTCCACCATTTCTCCTGAAAACGTAGACGTCCTAATCGTCTGCGGTGGCTTACGCTCAGATCTAGAAATAGACAAAACACTGCAATCAATCATCCAAAAAGCCTCTCGCTCAAATTGCATACTCGGTGGCATCTGGAACGGTAGCTACATTCTCGCTCAAGCAGGCGTTATGAATGACTACCAATGCACCATCCACCCCGAAAATCACGCACTAATGACTGAGGTTTTCCCTAAAGTTGAAGTAAACAAAAGACCCTACGTTATTGATCGAGACCGGATCAGCAGTGCCGGAGCTACCAGTACTTTATCAATGATGCTCAGTTTAATCGGACAGCTAGAAAGCGAAGATTTAATGCACCGAGTGGAAGGTATCCTCAATGTGGATAGCGTTTTAGGCGAAGCAGCCGATGGTAGTCTTACCATGCTGCCAAGCGATCCAACAATGCCCGATGAACTTCGGGAGGTTTTACAATTAATGGAAACCCACATAGATGACCCGTTAACAACTATGCAGCTTGCCGATTCTGTTGAAATATCCCGTCGACAGTTGGAGCGATTATTCTTAAGATACCTCGACAGCTCTCCCGCAAAGTATTATTTGGGCCTCAGGCTGGGAAGAGCGCATCAATTATTGCGACAGAGCAATGCCTCTATTTTCAATATTGCGATAGCATGTGGTTTTACCAGCAGTACCCATTTTAGCCACAGTTTCAAAGATCATTACGGGACTAGCCCAAGCGCAACTAGAAGCCAAAGACATAATTTTTAAGGACCCTCTATGCCACTTTCAGCACCCGCCCCAAGAAAGCTCATGCACACACGAAGAGTTACCTGCAAAGGTTACTTAAGAGAGGATGACCTATGGGATATTGAAGGGAATATTGTCGACACCAAGCCTTATCGTTTTGAGAATATTGATCGGGGAGGGCACATTGAAGCAGAGGAGCCACTTCACGGAATGTGGGTTCGTCTAACCATTAATGATCAAATGCTAATAAAGGATGTTGAAGCCGTTACTGATTTCTCTCCTTACAACTATTGTCATGAGATTGCCCCCGATTATACAAAACTTATTGGTTTAAGTTTGGCGGTAGGTTGGAATAAGCAGGTGCGAACGCTCATGAAGGGTAAGTTGGGCTGTACTCATATAACAGAGCTCATGGGGCCGATGGCAACGACTGCTTTTCAAACGATTTTCAGCGGACGAAATGAAGGCAAAAAGACCGAAGAGAAGCGGGAAAATGGTTTGCCCAATAGTTCTAAGCCACCACTTTTGAACACTTGCCATAGTTATGCGGAAGACAGTCCGGTTGTCCTAAGGCATTGGCCGAATTACTATAAAAAGGACTAAATGTGGATATTTGTCCTTATTCTTCAGTTAATTAGCCCTTTTAGCTTATCGCTGATATATTGCTCAGACCCTGGCTGTAAATAAATATTTTTTGAAGTGTCGATAGGATAAGTTAATGAAATGGAACTCCTCTTTAGTTTGGGTTGTAGCGTTTGGTTTTTCTGCGCTGCAAACAGTGGGTGCAGCAACAAATTTTTGGCAAGACGCTAATACAAACTTCCAAGCAAGATCGATGGGAGACGTATCGTCGCTTAATGTGATGGTGAACCAAGGCCGCCGCTTAACGGCAAGTTTAAGTGAGATGCGGCTTGGCTTTGCTTCCGGCGGCAACGTGGTCATTAGCCTGCCATTACCTGATGGCAGCATGACGAATTATCAGTTTAGCCGATCTTCTGTGATGCCTGATGAGCTGGCAATGAAGTACCCAGAAATACAAACTTTCAAAGCCTTTGATATCAATAATCCCGCTAATCGAGGCAGCTTTGATATTACGCCACAGGGTTTCCATGGGATGTTTCAGCACAATGGTAAATGGGTTTTTATCGACCCAGAAAACAGGAATGACATCGGTAATTATGTCGCCTATTACGGTTCTGATGCCCAGCCTTTAGAGAGTCATCAACTAGATACAGTGATTGGGGATACGTCATTACGCACTGATTTGACTTCTGATTCGCCTTACTCAAACCGCCCATTAATTGGAACTCAGTTACGAACTTATCGTTTGGCAATGGCAGCAGCAGCGGAGTACACCACCTTTCATGGCGGTAAAACGTTAGCGCTTGCAGCGATAAACACACTACTAAGCCGCATTAATGAGGTTTACGAGAGAGACCTTTCGATTAAGTTTCAACTAGTTGCCAATAATGACGACATTGTTTACGTCAACAGTAACAGTGATCCATACGGAAACACGGTTAATGATGCCACAATTAATCGAGACCATTTACCAACGGTTGTGCCGAATAGCAATTTTGACATTGGCCATGTGTTAAATACGTCTAATGGCGGTGTGGCTCAATTATCAGGAGTCTGTAGAGATGGTTTCAAATCAATTGGTATAACAGGGAGAACCAACCCCACCACGGATGCTTTTTATATTGATTATGTAGCGCATGAGTTGGGCCATCAATTAGGTGCTAATCATACCTTTAACGGGACGGCGGCTAACTGTCGCGGTGGCAACCGTTCTGCAAGCACCGCTTGGGAGCCTGGCAGTGGTTCAACAATAATGGGCTATGCCGGTATCTGTGGATCTCAAAATTTACAGTTGAATAGTGATGCCTACTTCCATACTGGCTCGATTGAGGAAATCCTAGAAACCGCGGCAGCTGCAAATTGTGGAACCTTAACAACGATTCAGAACTCCATTCCTATCGCTGACGCAGGTGATGATTTTACCATTCCTGCTAACGCGCCTTTTAAGTTAACTGGAACCGGAAGCGATGCGGACGGCGATATCCTTTCTTATACTTGGGAGCAATTCGATACGGGGACAGCTTCTTCAGGCGTTTCGACCATGGTAGATAACGGAACACGCCCTTTATTTCGATCTATTGAACCGTCAGCAAGCCCTGAACGCTATTTTCCTAACCTTGTAGATTATTCGTCAGGGACTTTGAAAATTGGTGAGGCCATGCCGACGACCAATCGCGATTTAAATTTTAGGCTGACCGTTCGAGATGGTAAGGGCGGTGTTGCAACGGATGAAATGGTTGTGACGGTTTCTACGGCAGCAACTGCTTTAAGGGTAACCGCGCCGACAAGTGGTGCTGACCTTCAACCGGGTGTAGCGACAGTGATTACATGGGAAGGAGATTCAACATTAGCAGGCTGCGCCTC
>CALKXC010000391.1 GCA_938004025.1 uncultured Leucothrix sp.
ACAACGATCATTGGCAACAGCATAACTAACGAGTCAGGACAAACCACGGTTAAAATCAGCTACCCACAAAACCATGCTTGGTGGGAAAGAGTAGAGCTAACGGCACAGGTGACTGTCGATGGCACTGAATACATTCAGAAAATCAATATGAAACTACCTGTACTAGCGAGTGATATTAAGCAGGAAAGTACGCCACCTAATGTGCGTAGTCCTTATGGTGTTGGTGCTTGTGAGCTAACGCCTAACTAAGTTCAGCTATCCTTAGTACACACGAGCCCTTGCTAATCACAAGGGCTTTTTTATTGCTGGTTACACTAGTTTTATACACAGAGACAGTCAAAAGCATTATCATCTGGTGTAATCATTACAGCGGCCAAAAACGATGAAAAGCTACCTGCCAGAATATCAAGACTTACCCCTTTACCGTGACATCAAAGCGGAAGCAGTGCTGCCTGCCTTAGAGCAGTGCCTCAAAGACAATCGCTCTCTATTAGATCGTTTGCTAGCGAAAGTTGATGAGCCGAGCTGGGATACTTTTATACGCCCTCTAGAAATTGCAGAGAATAACCTGAATCGGCTCTGGTCACCTGTTAGTCATTTGAATGCCGTTGTCAACACAGATGAGTTAAGAGAAGTGTATAACGCGGCTTTGCCCATACTCAGTGGCTACAGTACTGAAATGGGGCAAAATGCTGGCTTTTTTAAAGCAATGCAGTTTATTCAGGAATCACAAAGTGAGCCACCATTAGACGAAGCACAGCAGAAAAGCCTTAATGATGCATTGAAAAGTTTTACTCGTTCTGGAATTAATTTATCGCCTGAGGAACAGCAAGCTTTTAAAACCATAAGCCAACGACTTTCACAACTATCATCTAAATTTTCAGATAATGTTCTTGACGCCACTAATGACTGGACACTGTTAATTGATGATGTGAAGGCCTTAAAAGGCTTATCTGACAATGCGCTAGCCGCAGCGGCTCAAAGCGCTTCACAAAGAGATTTAAAAGGTTGGTTACTGACTTTAGAATTTCCATCATTTCACGCGGTCATGACCTATGCCGATGATCGTGCACTTCGAGAGAAGGTTTACCGTGCTTACACAACACGGGCATCCGATCAAGCTGAAAACCAAGCATTCAATAACAACGACTTGATGGTAGAAATTCTAAAGTTAAGACAGCAAAAGTCAGAACTGCTGGGATTTGATCACTACGCTGATTACTCAATAGATGTGAAGATGGCGGAATCGCCAGCCCAAATTATAAAATTCCTAGAAGAGTTAGCGGAGAAATCATTACCCTATGCTCAAAAAGAGTATAAAGAGCTGCAAAACTTTGCATCTGAGCAACTAGGTATTAATACCTTACACGCATGGGATACCGCTTATGCAAGTGACAAGTTGAAGCAACAAAGCTTCAACTTTAGTAGTGAAGACTTAAAGCCTTTCTTCCCAGTTGATTATGTTCTTAAAGGGTTATTTCAAATTGTTGAATCGCTTTATGGCGTGAAGATAAAGTCTCGTAATGACGTTGATACTTGGCATAAAGATGTAAAGTTTTACGAGATTACCGATTCCTCTGGAACATTGATTGCACAGTTTTATTTGGATCTATACGCCCGCCAACACAAGCGCGGGGGTGCTTGGATGGCTGACTATTGCACTCGATTTAATGACGGTTCCTCAATACAAACACCCGTTGCGTTTATGACTTGCAATGCGTCTTCCCCAACGGCTGATGCTCCTGCCTTGTTTACCCATGATGAGGTCATCACGCTATTCCATGAGTTCGGTCATGGTTTACATCACATGCTAACTCAAGTTGAATACCTAAATATTTCCGGTATAAGTGGAGTCGAATGGGATGCCGTCGAGCTTCCCAGTCAGTTTATGGAAAACTTCTGCTGGCAGCGCGAAACCGTTGATTTATTTGCCGCTCATTATGAAACAGGTGAAAAAATTCCTGAGGAACTTTTTACAAAAATTAAAGAGACTCAGTATTTTCAGTCTGGAATGGCGATGGTAAGACAATTAGAATTTTCTCTGTTCGATCTCAAAATACATATGGATAAAACGGTTGATTCCGCTGAAAAGATTCAAACAATCTTAAATCAGACTCGCCAAGATGTGGCTGTTATTCCTGCCCCAGACTTCAATCGTTTCCAAAATAGTTTTGGTCATATTTTCGCAGGTGGATACGCCGCAGGGTATTACAGCTATAAATGGGCTGAAGTGCTTTCTGCCGACGCTTTTTCTCGTTTCGAGGAAGAAGGCTTATTTTCTAAAACTGCGGGAAATGACTTTCTTGAACAAGTGCTACAACAAGGTGGCTCACGGCCGGCTATGGAATCTTTCGTTGCCTTTCGAGGTCGCGAACCTAAAGTGGATGCACTGTTAAGACACAATGGATTGAATGGAGAAGCCGCATGAAGGTAGCTAGCTGGAACGTAAATTCTTTGAGAGTCCGACTACCTCACGTCCTTAAATGGCTGGCTTCTGCCGACCCGGATATCTTAGTCCTACAAGAAACTAAAA
>CALKXC010000392.1 GCA_938004025.1 uncultured Leucothrix sp.
ATTGCAGAAAACTTATTCTGCAATCAATGTAACGATAGGCAAACGGTTTTTAATTCCTTTTTCTTTATGACCAAGCTTCACCGCGTTACTCACGGCAGCTGTAACCACTTTACGATCGCCAGCCTTCTCTTCAACTCGATCTGCCCAATATAAACTCTTCTTAGTACGCCCTTTATCAACGTCATAAATTTGAATATCAAAACCTATCGCTCCACCATCTTCTGGAGGCTCACCCAGTTTTTGCCAAGGAATTACCGTAGTGATTTTGTAGCCCGTGTCGATTTCAGTGAAAAGCGTGTTCTTGCGCCCTCCTTCAGCATATTTAATTTTCATGCGATTACGTAAATTACCCAGCTGAATGGTTAGCTCAACACCATCACCTTTTTCCACTCGATCATCATCGACCGAGATCCCGAGGTACAGATTTCGATCATCCCAATAAGCCTGCCATTTCCCGACAATTTTTGAAGGTTTTGACGGGTCACGATTTGGAGAATAGATAGGCCAGAAATCATCTAAAGACCAGATCTGATCCGGAGAACTAACTTTCTTCAAAGATACACCCTGCTGAGCAGTCACCGTGTTCATTTGAATTGATGAATCCGCTTTTGGTGTAATGCCCGCCTGATCCTCCATATAACTAAGGATAGCATCGTACTTTGGAGCTTCAGAGCGTGACTGAGAGATGTATTCTTTTATCCCCCAACTGCCGTACCAACTGTAAATGCGGGGCGCACTAAACTGGACAAACAGCTTACCGCCAGCCTTCTCCCATTCCTTCAAATATTTCTTATAAAGCTCACCCATACGGCGGTCACGATTGGCCGCATACAACAGCTCGTTATTACCGTCATCAGCCTTACGCGTGTTCCAGTCAACCAAATGCTGACCACCCTCATACGCTATCAAATCAACATCAAACACTTCGGCCACCTTTGACTGCTGCTGCATTTGACGAACACTTGCTGAAAAGCCCTTCTTCGACCGACGATTGTCGATCGCCTTAAAAATGTCATCAACATTTTTAGCACGCTGAATCTCTTTTATTGTCGCACCAAAATAAGGGGCAACAGCAAGAGCATCTGTCTTCTTGAAAGCATCTTTATAGCTGAGCAGATCATTCGACATTTTAGGGTTACTAGTCCAAGCTCCCATGACTCTAATCAGGCGATCAGTACCGCCAAACACTTTCTCCCAAATATCAAATACTTCAACACTACGATGAGAGTGGTACTTTGTGCGCGCAACATTTTTATCCTTATCTAGACCCAGTTTAAGGCCTTGTTGAATCGCATAATCATGGTGCACAAAGATAGGGTTCCAAATCTCATTACTGTATTCAATGTAAGCCTTCAAGCCTGGTTTTAATTGGCTATTAACCACCTCCGCAAACTTTTGAATGTAGTCATCACTCGCCTGATACGGCATTGAGAACCAAGCGTCTGAGTTCACACTGTTTGCAATATCTACCATCACTTCTACTGGTGCACCGCGAGAGTAAGTTCCTTCTCGCCCACCCCATGTCGCTTCATCAGGGTGGTGACGGTCTTCCCAGTTTTGCACTGGGTTACGCGTCATACCGCTCATATTCATGAAACGAATTACTTGAAAGTCTTTAATGAAATTGAGGTAGTCAGGGTTATAGCGAACTTGCTTATGGTATTTGGTAAATGACAGGAATTGCCCCGCTTCACACTCCGTCTCATCATTGACGCGAATATAAGGGTTACCGTTACAGATTCCACCAGGAAGCAGCACCTTGATATTGCGAATGTAATTGCTCGGATCTGTTTCTTTGACGCTCAAGGAAGCATTCAATATTTTATCTTCACCCGCCTTGATTTCAATGATATCCATACCCGGACGGTGGGCAACTAACGCAGCATCATTTCCATAATGCATGGTGCCTTTACCATCATAAAGTACAGTATAGAAACCATCAGGCACTGTACCAGCTGGCAATCGGTTTAAAAATTTTGTTAGCGCCTGACCACCTTTAAGGTCAGTCGGCCAGCCATTTGCATCATAAACAACATCCTTCCCACTACCCCAAGGCGAGGTTTCAGAAAAAGGAATTGAGGATTTAAACAAATCAACGAATTGCACACTGGAAGTATCTTCTTTGATATCAGCCGTGTTGATACCCATGATTTTACCCGCACGCTTGAAGCCGGTGGTGTCACCCTCAACAGGCACTACTTCGGGCAATGCCTTCTTAGGCTGCTTCCCTTCGTTAGGCACCGCTACCTCGCCGCTGCGATCAATAACACCTGTAACCGGTTCCGACTTGCTCACCACAGAACTGCCTGAAGCATCACCGGTAGCATTGCTGCCAGCGGTAGAGCCAATAGTTTGCTCAACGGGTACGGTAGATGATGAACGGGATACTTCTTTTCCTTTGGAGTGCAGCATATAAGACAAGGCTGCAAACCCCATCATGCCGAAGAAAAACAGATAAAGAAGGATATCTTTTAGTAAACGCATTTAATTATTATTCCTTTAATCATGCAGTTAGCCCGATTCCATCGGGCTATTACACTCTTTCTAATTATTTTTTCGATTAATTACAACGATCATTCAGTCTATCTAACACATGCCTTAAGTGTCTAACTTTCCTGCATCACGATCGCGGGCAAAGTCTAACATCCTTTGAGTGGAACGTAATGCTTTGATACGCACCTCCTCATCGACAAAGATTTCGTTATTTCCATTTTCTAATACAGACAGCAAGTTATCCAGACCGTTCATTGCCATCCAAGGACAATGCGCACAACTCTTACACGTTCCACCTGCTCCATTGGTAGGTGCTTCAATAAATTCTTTATCAGGCGCAGCCTTCTTCATTTTATAGAAGATGCCTTTGTCAGTTGCCACGATAAACTGCTTATTTGGAAGACGCTTAGCCGCTTCAATAATCTGAGTCGTCGAGCCAACCACGTCCGCCAAAGCAATGACATCCGTCGGTGACTCAGGATGTACTAGTACCGCCGCGTCAGGATATTGTTCAATTGCCGCACCCAAAGCACGGGATTTAAATTCGTCATGCACGATACAAGCACCCTGCCAACGAATCATTTCCACCTGTGTGGCTCGTTGAATGTAATTACCCAAGTGACGATCTGGCGCCCACAAAATCTTTTTACCTTGATCCGCAAGCCAAGAAACCAAGTCCAATGCTATTCCTGACGTAACGACATAGTCAGCGCGCGCTTTAACCGCTGCACTGGTGTTTGCGTAAACCACAACAGTGTGGTCGGGGTGATCGTCACAAAACGGACCGAAGTCTTCAATCTTACAGCTCAAGTCCAAAGAACATTCAGCTTCCAAGGTCGGCATTAAGACGCGCTTTTCAGGGGTCAGTATTTTTGCCGTTTCACCCATAAAACGCACGCCAGCGACAATCAAGGTCTTTGCTGGATGTTCATTACCAAACTTAGCCATATCCAAAGAATCTGACACATAGCCGCCTGTTTCTTCAGCTAACTCTTGCAGCTCACGATCGACATAATAGTGAGCAATCAATACCGCATCTTGCTCTTTCAGCAATTTTTTTATCTTCGCTTTAACTTCCACTTTCTGCTCAGGAGAGTAGACCGGACGCAACGATTCAATCTTTGCCGTCGCAGGATAAATAATCTCAGGAAGAACAGGGGCTGTTACTTGTGCGGACATCGCTTATACTCACTCTATTATTTCCAGACATCATACCAAACAACCATGTCAGATAAAAATCCCAAAAAGCCGCTCATTCTCGTTGATGGTTCCTCCTATC